>JAGVUD010000298.1 GCA_019136435.1 Armatimonadota bacterium
ACGGGCAAGTCGGGGCTTCCTTCGGCGCCGCGCGCATCTTGTTGATCTGGCGCACGAGCAGGAAGATCACGAACGCGATGATGACAAAGTCTATCAGGCTGTTGATGAACAGCCCGTAGCTGACTTTGGCATCGCCTACCTGGAGGGCGAGGCCGGAGAAATCCACCTTACCCAGCAGCAGGCCAATGAGCGGCATGAGGATATCGTTGACGAACGACGTCACGATTTTGCCGAACGCGGCGCCGATGATGACGCCGATCGCCAGATCCATCACGCTGCCCTGCAGAGCGAACTTCTTGAATTCCTTGAACATAGCAGTAATACCCCCTCCAGAGGCATGTCAGGTTCTTCCGGACGCTTCAGTCGAATTCCTTCTTGCGCAAACATCAAATGGAACGAGGCAGGCGCATGCGGACGCCGTGGCCGGATTTGGCGTTGACGCGCCTGCCGTCAGGTCCCTATAATGAGGCTGGTGTTTATGCCAGACCCATCTGCATACGGTGTGCCGCCGGCGGCCGCTGCCGTGTGGCTGACGCTCCTCCGGGAGTTCGCCGTCTCAGTCGTCGTTCTCACGTTCATTCTGCTTGTCGTCCTCTACCCGATGATCTTTGGGCTGCGGCGCATTATGGCGGCGATGCAGGTGAGGATCGGCCCCAACCGCACCGGCTACCAGGGGCTGCTGCAGACCCCCGCAGATGCCCTCAAACTGCTTGCCAAGGAGGATATTATCCCGGCGGCAGCGGACAAGTGGCCGTTCATACTCGCTCCCATCATCGTGTTTGTGCCGGGGTTTCTGGTGTACGTCGTCATGCCGTTTGGCCGGCACCTGTCCGCGCGCGATCTCAGCGCGGGCATCGTCTATATCAGCGCCGTTACCGCCATGCCTGTTATCGGAATTGTGATGGCGGGCTGGGCCTCGAACAGCAAGTGGACTCTGCTGGGGGCTTTCCGCGCGGCGGCGCAGCTCATCAGCTACGAAGTGCCCCTCGTGCTGTCGCTGCTTGTGCCGGTGATGCTCGCTCAGTCCCTCAGCCTGCAGGAGATCGTCAGGGAGCAAGGAGCGGGGTTCCTGGGCGGATACCTCTCGGGCTGGTATATCTTCTACCCTCCGTGCTGGCTGGCGTTTCTGGTCTACTTCATCGCCGGGATCGCGGAGAGCAACATGACGCCGTTCGACATCATGGAGGCGGAAAGCGAACTGGTTGCCGGATTCAACACCGAGTACTCGGGTATGAAGTTCGCCCTGTTCTACCTCGCCGAGTTCACCGAGGGGTTCACGCTGGCGGCAATCGCTGTGGCGCTGTTCTTCGGGGGATGGCAGCCGCTCGTTCCGGCATGGGAGTACTTCGGGCTGGACCTGGTCTTCAGCGCGCTCGGGAGGCCGCTTCCCGCTTTTGCCGCGGCTGCGGCGCACTTTGCCTGGTTTGTCGGCAAGTCGCTTGTGCTCGTTTTTGTGCTGATGTGGATTCGCAGCACGCTTCCCCGCGTGCGTGTGGACCAGTTGATGGCTTTCGCATACAAGATTCTGATACCGCTTGCCTTCGCGAACCTGGCCTTTGCGGGGTTCTGGGTGGTGCTCAGGTGAACGCGGCGCGGCGCATTGTCTCGGGCGCGGTCTCTCTGGCAAAGGGGTTGGGGGTGACCATCAGCTATCTCTTCCGCAAGAAGGTTACGCTGATGTATCCGGAGGAGCGTCCGGTGCTGACCGAGCGTTTCCGCGGCGTGCCCGCTCTGCCGATTGATCCCGCAACAGGCCGCGACAGGTGCATAGCATGCAGCGCGTGCGCGCGTGTGTGCCCGCAGCGCGTCATCACCGTCACGCCGGAAGTGGGAGAGGACCGAAAGAGGCGGCTCGGCGACTTCACGCTCGACGTCGCGGGTTGCATCTTCTGCGGATTGTGCGCCGAAGTCTGCCCCACGGGCGCGCTGACAATGAGCGGCGAGTTCGAGCTGGCTCACGGATCGCGGGTTGACATGGTGCTGGGGCTCGAGAAGCTGCGCGAGATTGGCGGGCAGTTTCCTGTTGAACCTCCGGGGTCAGAGAGCGCCGAAGGCGAGGCGGGGCAGGATCTCGCAGCTCCGCCCGCTGATGCTCCATCCGGCGAATCTGGCGCGGCAGGCAAGGAGGCGCAATGATGCCGTCCGTGCTTCAACTGGTGTTTCTGTTTTTTGCGGCGGTGACGGTGGTGGGTGCGCTTGCCGTGGTTCTGGTGCGGAATCTCTTCCACGCGGCGCTGTGGCTGGCGGTGACTTTTCTCTCGGTCGCGTCGCTGTTCATCGTTCTGAACGCCGATTTCGTGGGACTCAGCCAGGTCATCGTGTATGTGGGCGCAATCTCGGTGCTGATGCTTTTCGCGATAATGCTGACAGAGGACGTGGTCGGCGCAAGAGGGCTGAGCCTGCGCAGCGCCTGGCCGGCCGCGCTCCCTGTGGCGGCGGGGGTGTGCGTTGTGCTGGTTCGCTGGTTCGCGCGCTATGCCTGGCTACCGCCCCAGCCGCCGAAGCCGGGCGGGACGGCCGGCACCATCGGGCTGGCATTCATTCAGAAGTATCTGTTCGCATTCGAGCTGGCGTCGGTGATCCTGCTGGCCGCCCTGATCGGCGCCATCTATCTTGCCAAGGAGGAGCGCTCTTGATACCCGCATCGTGGTGTGTTGCGCTCTCCGCGGTCCTGTTCTCGATAGGCCTTTTCGGCGTTTTGGCCAGGCGAAACGCCGTGGCCATCCTTATGTCTATCGAGCTGATGCTGAATGCGGCGAATATCAACTTCGTCGCGTTTTCCCGCTCGGTGAGCCCGGGCGAACTCACCGGGCAGATCTTCGCCATCTTCGTGATGGCAATCGCGGCGGGCGAGGCTGCCGTGGGGCTTGCCATTGTTATTGCGCTCTACAGGCGTCGCAGCAACATCACTGTGGATGAGGTGAACGTGCTGAAGTGGTGAACCTCGTTCCGCTTATTCCCCTGCTGCCTCTTCTCGGAAGCGTCGTTATCGCGTCCGCTGGCGCGCGGTTGCCGGGTAAGGGCGCGTATCTGGCTGTGGCGACCCTTGCGGCCTCATGGCTGATCTCGGCCGGAATCCTCATCGAGTCTCTGATCTCCGGGGGGCATCCTCCGCAGTGGCACCGGTCGGTCGAGTGGCTGCTCACGGGTTCGGCGCCGGTGCGGATGGGCTTTGCTGTGGACGGGCTTGCGCTTGCGATGCTGCTTGTCGTCGCGACAGTCAGCCTTCTCGTCCACATCTACAGTATC
>JAGVUD010000459.1 GCA_019136435.1 Armatimonadota bacterium
ACGATCAGCGCATCCGGGCGCCCCTGTGTGTCCACGAGACGGGCGACGGACTGCACCGAGAAGTGGATGGCCTCATCGGCGATGGACGCGGCCCGCCCCATCTGATCGCAGGCGTCGCGGCAAGCGTCCGGAATGCTGGTACCGGCGATGATGTCGTGGAATTGATTGAACAGGAGCAGTCTCCACGCATCGGACAACTGCTCTTTCGGGTATTGACGTGCCCCAAGTGCCTGCGCCATTGCCGCAAGCTTTTCGGCCGTCAGCAGCAGGTTTTCGCATCTCCGGTTCTGACGCTTTATCTCGGAGTGAGCGCTGTAGCAGCCGCGCGCGTGATACTGCAGTGGGCCGAAATGCTCAGGGACCACGGCGCCGGAGTCAATGGCTTGCGACTGCGAGGTGAAGTAGCGTGATAGAGAGCTCATCTCAGCGGCAGGTTCGGTGTCGCCTCGCTCGGAGAGGATCTCTATGTTTCTGCGCGTGGGGCCGCCGCCGTGGTTCCCCACCCCGTAGAACACGGTGTAATCGGGGAGGTAATCCGGACGTGCGCGGTGCGACGACAGGATGTGCGCCTCCATCTCCTCTGCCGAATCGGCCCACGTGCCGTAGGCATCGGCAATCCGCGACGCGAGCACCCGGCCGCCGCCGGGCGCGGTCCACCAGAACACCGGCCCGGGCAGGTCCATCTCGTGCGGTCCCGGACGCAGGAACGCATAGAAGCGCTGACCGGCGCCGCACAGTATCTGCGGAAGCTGACCGCAGTGACCGAAGGTGTCCGGGTTGAAACCCACCTCCGCCCTGACGCCGAACGTCCGCTCAAAGTACCGTTGACCGTTGAGCGCCTGGCGAGCCAGCGACTCCCCGCACGGGATGTTCACGTCCGGCTCAACCCACCAACCCCCGGCTATCTCCCAGCGGCCTTCGCCGACACGCTGCCGTATCTCCGCGATGATCTCCGGAGCCACCTGTTCAAGCTGCCAGTAGAACGCCGCGCTGGTGCTCGTGAAGATGAACCCGGGATACTCGCTCAGCAGGTCGAGCACGCTCCGGAACGTGGAGCGGATCTCCTCCAGCCCCTCATTCCAGGTCCAGAGCCAGACGGGGTCAATATGTGCATTTCCGATTGCGTGAAGCAGGGGCCGTCGGGCCGGCATCAGGGCTCCAGGCTTGTGGCGGTCACATAGCGCGTGGCGAAAGCGGCCGGGTTCTGCTCGCTGATCTCAAACACACGCCCGCCTCTGAGGCGGTTCCGCTCGGTTTCGTTGCCGGGAAGGCCGTACGTGCCATAACCAATGCTGCCGCCGTAACCCAGCTTAATACCGAACCAGTCGCCCACTGTGGTGTTAACGTGATCGTGGCCCACAAACATCCCCAGCACGTCCCCGCGTTCCAGCGCAGCCGCAAAGAGACCGCCGTTGATGTGACTGTTGCCGACATCCTCGTTCTTCTCTCCGGTGAACTTACCGCTCCCGAGGAGTTGCCTGAATTCCGGCACCGCGATGTGGAAGAACATCAGCGAGGGGATCTTGCGCTTGTATCGCTTCTCGAGACCAGCCGATGTATCGCTGTACCACCGCACCTGTGATGTGCGAACCCAGTCATATCCTCCCAGCTTCTGTCCGGCAATCTCGGCGGGAGCGTAGGCGTTGGAGTCGACGAGCCAGATGTTGAAGGCGGGCGTCCGGGACTTGCTGCCGCTAACAAGCAGGTTGGCGTTCCCTGCGCCATGGACGCCGCTCGGGCTCTGCCTGTTCAGATTGCACGGATACCTCGTGTACAGCGACAGCATCTCGTCCTGCTTGACGCCAATGGCCGCGATGTTGTCCCGATCATGGTTTCCGAACGTCACCGCCCACGGAATCTTGCGCTGCTCCATTGGGGCGGCGATGTGCTCGATCGCCTGCTTGAGTTCTTCCGCCGACCTGCACTTCCCTGTGTCAACGCAGTCGCCTGTGATGACAACGAACTGCGGCCGTTCGTCGTCCAGAATCTTACCCATGGCCGTTACGGTTCTCGGGTCAATGGCCGGCCCGTCCTGTGTGTCTGTAAACTGGACGATCTTGAACATGCCGTTGAGCCCAAAGGCCAGCGCGGGCTTCGCCGCCGATGCAGCGGTCGCGGTGACAGCGGCGAGAAGAGCGCACGCGATGATCAGAGAGTAGTAGTTGCGTTTCAGCATTGGGTGTCCTTACGATTGCCGAGCGGTACGCCCGCCCGTTTGTTTCCGAGCTGTCTTCGCCGCCTGAACGACGGGGGCCTGCAGAGCCGCCGCTACTTCGTCAGTTCCTTCGCCAGTTCTCTCGCGCGCTTGATTCTGTCCACGGTGGCCGGGTGCGTGGAGAGAATGTTCTCGAGGTCGCTCCGGCGGCTTGACGAGTTGTTTGCCAGCATCTCGAGGAAAGCGACCATCCCCCACGGGCTGTAGGATGCACGCCTGGCAAACACCGCGCCCAGCCGATCCGCCTCGTACTCCTCGCTGCGGCTGTAGCGGAGCATATCTATGTTGGCGAAGACCGCGGCCCACTGCTGGACGTTGCCCTTGTTGAGAGCCGAGATCGCGGCCCCGTACACGGCCGAGCGTCCCATCGTCTTGGCGTGATGGCGCGCCGAAACATGCGCCGCCTCGTGTGCAATCACACACGCAAGCACGTCGTTCGTGTCCACCTTGGCGCCGTCGTAGTTGGAACTGCTGAGGACCCCCTTGTTCTGCTCCAGGAAAGGGAGAAGGCCGGAGTAGATGTACATGTACCCGCCAGGAAGGGCCACGGCATTGACCTCGTTCTTGTCGAGCAGCTTAACCGTGTAGGTGACATCCTTGCGGTCGGCCTGAGGAATAACTCGCCGGGCGGCCTCTTCCACGCGGCGCGCATCGCTGGTGCCTGTCAGGACACGGTTCTCACTTTCGACTTTCTGCGCAGCCTGCTGCCCGACTTCGACTTCCTGCTGCGTGCTGACAAGCTTCGATGTGTCGCAGCCGCCGCACATAAAGACGGCGGCAAACACCATCGCCAGCCAGCCTGCTTTCGCCCGTGTGATATGTTTCACGAATGCCTCCATTGTGCTTGCCGCCTGCCCTCTTTGGATATTTACCCGATTTGTGCCTCTCGGCCAGTCTTGAAGCGCCTGAAAGGTTGAAGTGCCGGACGCCCTTACATTACAATACCACAACACGCACGGTAAACCGAAGCGGCCGCCGGCAGATGGGACTCGCGCACCTGCGGC
>JAGVUD010000112.1 GCA_019136435.1 Armatimonadota bacterium
TGTCCTTGCGGGGCGTTCAGAATCGCGGAGACGCCAAAGGATCGGAGAGTCGGAATCCGGATTCCGCGCCTCCGCGGTTCTTCCGTGCCTCCGCGATTCAGCACGGCCGCCATTGAAGTATCGTCCGCCCGCCGCCCTCTAACCCTCCAGACACGCCGGAGCGCATCATGGCGCATCAGACAGGAGTGAAACATGAAGATCAACCGAGCAATCATTCCGCTTGCCGCCACTCTCATAGCGGGGGTGCTCGTGTCGGGGGCGGCATCGCTGGGACAGAGCGGCCGGGCCGCAAGCGCGGCCTCGCTCGAGCCCGTCACCAGGCTGACCGAAGGCGCCCTGCAGGTTGTGGACAAAGAGGGCAAACCGGTCGGGCAGTGTCCGCTCAGGCACACGAGCGTCAATGCCGATGTGTCCGGATTCGCCGCGCGCGTGACCGTGACCCAGGAGTTCTACAATCCGCTCAAGGAGAAGATCGAGGCCATCTACTGCTTCCCGCTTCCGCAGGACGCCGCCGTGGACAGGATGCGCATGACCGTCGGCTCGCGCACCATCGAGGGCGAGGTGCGGCGGAGGGAGGAGGCAAAGGCAATCTACGAGCAGGCGAAGGCCGCGGGGCATGTCGCCAGCCTGCTCGACCAGGAGCGCCCGAACATCTTCACCCAGTCCGTCGCGAACATCATGCCCGGCGAGAAGGTCTTCATCCGTATCAGCTATGTCAATCTGCTGAAATACGAAGACGGGCAGTTCGAGTTCAGCTTCCCGATGGTGGTCGGGCCGCGCTACATTCCGGGGCAGCCCGGAGCGCAGCCCGCCGTGGGAACCGCGGCGGACACGGCCGAAGTGCCCGACGCCTCGCGCATAACGCCGCCCATCACCCCCGAGGGCACGCGCGCGGGACACGATATTGATATTTCGGTCGAGATCAACGCCGGGGTGCCCGTGGAGGATGTCGTCTCGGTGCTGCACGCGACAGACGTCAAGCGCGAGGCCGACCAGCGCATCAGAGTATCGCTGCAGGACGCCGCCACCATCCCGAACAAGGACTTCATCCTGCGCTGGCAGGTGGCGGGCGATGACGTCCGCACGGGGCTGCTTCCGAGCACCCGCGCCGCCGGCGACGGCTACTTCTCGCTGATCCTCGTTCCGCCGAAGGTCCCCACGCCGGCCCAGATCGCGCCGAAGGAGATGATCTTCGTCATTGACACCAGCGGCTCTCAGATGGGCTGGCCCATCGAGAAGTCGAAAGAGACGATGCGCCTCTGCATTCAGCAGATGAACCCGAACGACACGTTCCAGATGCTGGGGTTCTCGAACGAAGTGATTCCGCTCTTCGACAAGCCCCGCCCGAACACCGGGGAGAACCGCAAGCTCGCCGAGGAGTTCCTGGCGTCGCGGCTGGGGCAGGGCGGCACCGAGATGATGAAGGCCGTCGAAGCGGCTCTGAAGCCTGCCGCCGACCCCGCCCGGCTGCGCATTGTCTGCTTCATGACCGATGGGTATGTCGGCAACGATATGGCTATTCTGGACGCCGTGCGAAAGAACATCGGCGGAGCGCGGCTGTTCTCGTTTGGCATCGGAAACGGAGTCAACCGCTTCCTGCTCGACGGCATGGCCGAGATGGGCCGCGGCGCGGTCGAGTACGTGACCCTTGCCGAGAAGGGCGACGAGGCCGCCAGCCGCTTTGCCGGGCGCATCGCGAAGCCGATCATCACCGATGTCTCGGTGGACTGGGGCGGCCTGCAGGTCGCCGATATCTACCCCGAGTATTTCCCCGACCTGTTCAGCGCGAAGCCGCTCATACTCACCGGGCGATACGAAGCGCCGGGGCGCGCAACGGTCACGTTCCGCGGCCGCTCCGGCGGCGAGGAGTGGGAGCAGAGCGTGCCCGTGACGCTTCCCGCCAGAGCGTCCGGAAACACCGCGTTGCCGTCGCTGTGGGGGCGCGCGAGAATCGGCGCCCTGACCGCCTCCGACTATGCGGGCATCCAGTCCGGCAAACCCGACGAGAAGATCAAAGACCAGATCATCCAGACCGCGCTCGATTACCAGCTCATGAGCCAGTTCACCTCGTTCGTCGCCGTCGAGCAGATGACCGTCACCGACGGTGGCAAACCGCGCACCATCAGCGTTCCGGTCGAGATGCCCGAAGGCGTCAGCTACGATGGGATCTTCGGTACGCGCGCCGTGCTGGCAAGACAGTCTGCGGCGCGGGGTGTGAACCACTTCTACTCGCTATCGTACCCGGCTGCGTCGAGCGCGGGGGTGGCCCTGGGGTACGGCGGGGCTGTGGCAAAGACGGGCGCGGCCGAGATCGCACTCGGAGACGCCGTTGTGTCCAAAACGCCGGCGCCCGCCGATAAGCGCAAGGCGCTGCTGGCCGCGCGGCTCGATCCCGAACTGGCGGGACTCCTCGGCAAGCTCGATGCGAAGGGCAACTACACGGGCAAGGACGGCCTGAAGGTCACGGCGGGCAGGCTGCTCGTGACGCTTGCTCTCAGCGACGATTCGGCGGCGAACATTGCAAAGCTCAAGGCGCTCGGGTTCGAGGTGGTCTCATCCGCCCGGTCGGTGAAGCTCGTTATAGGACGCGCGCCCGTCAGGAAGCTCGAAGAGATCGCGCTGCTCGATTTCGTAACCAGGGTCAGCCCGGTCAAAGACTAGCCGGCGTCAGCTCCGGCTTCCGTGAGCAGGGCGGGAGACCGCCCTGCTCATCTCATTACCGTCGCCGTCCCGACGCTGCCGTTGCCGTCGTAGTCCATCCCCTCGATGACCACGTAGAATCCGCCGCCCTGCGGACGGTACCATCGCACGTGCCCGTCCAGAAACGCGTAGTTCGAACCCTCGTTGTGGTTGTTCAGGTGGCGCGCTGAGTTGACGGCGTCGTCCGCTCCCCAACCGAATCCCCGCTTCTTGCCGTCCGGGCCGGGGTGATACTGAAACGTGTCGAAGAAGACAGGCGTCAGAGCGGCCGACGCTATGTCGCTGAGCGGCCGGCCCTTCCCCGGATAAGCGTTCGGCGCGTACACCTGAATCTCGGGCCGTCCGATGCGGCTGCCGTACGTGTCACTGGCCAGCGGCGAGGTCAGGTGCTCGTTGTACCCGTACGCCTGTTTCGACGGGCAGATGACAATCTTGTCGTTCTTCACGTAGGGGTCGTACAGGTGAACCATCCCCACCGCTCCGCCGAAGTCGTGCCAGCTCAGGAACTGGAA
>JAGVUD010000255.1 GCA_019136435.1 Armatimonadota bacterium
GCCGTCAACCCCGCCATCGCGCCCGACCGGATGGTGCACAGCACGCTTCCGCAGTACATCGAGGCGCTGCGCAAGGAGCGCGAGGAGGGGACGCTTTCGCTGGAATCGTTTACCGGCGAGCTGCGCGAGGATCGGTGGGCGAGCATTCTCGCGGGCGTTCTCTCCGCGCGGGTGTACCTGAAGCAGGCGAACGAGCGCTCCATGCGCGTGCTGGAGAAGTTCGCCGAGCCGCTGGCGGCCGTGGCCAGTACGCAAGGGGCGGCCTATCGCGCCGGCGAGCTCGACTACGCCTGGAAGCTCCTGCTCGAGAACCACCCGCACGACTCCATCTGCGGCTGCTCGCTCGACGAGGTGCACGACGAGATGATGATGCGCTTCGGCAAGATCGAGCAGCTCGGCGGCGCGCTGCGCGATCGCGCCATGCGCCACATCGCCGAACAGGTGGACGTGGACGGACTGGCGCTTGTCGTGTTCAACACGCTCGGCTGGGCGCGTGCGGACGTGGTTGAGGCACAGATCGAAATCCCGCTCGGGCCGCCCGACCGCGCGATTCCGGGGCAGGACGCGGCCGCCGACTGGCCGGCGTTCGAGATTCTCGACCCCGAGGGCGCGAGCGTCCCGTACACCCTTCTCTCCAGCGAAAAGGTTGTGCGCGGGGTTTCGCACCCGGAGAAGCTGCCGACGGTGCAGTGGGTGCGCCGGTTCACAGTCGAGTTCGTGGCGCCGGAAATCCCCGCCTGCGGCTACAGCGTGTTTCGCCTGCGCCGCGCCGAGCGCATGCCCGGCTTCGGGCCGCCGATGAACTCCCTGCAGCGCGACGCTCTCTTCGCCGAAACGGGCGCGCTCGATGTCAGCCCCGGGGCGGCGTTCGGCTACGACCTGGCTCTGCACTCGGACGAGCAGGCTGTCTTCCTGAGTTGCCTTTCGAGTCTCGAGGACGTGGGCGACGTCGGCGACGAATACAACTACCGCAAGCCCGGCCGCGACATCCGCATCCTCAGCCGCGGCGCGGGTGAGAAGCGTTTCCTCGTGGAGGGGCCGGTGTCCGTCGCGATGGAGACGCGCTCGGTGCTTCGCCTTCCCGAGTCCGCCGCTCCCGGCCGCAAGTCGCGCTCGGAGCGCACGGTGGACTGCCCGGTCACGCTCGTCGCCCGGGCTTTCAGGGGCATCGAACGGGTCGAACTCGAGTTGACCATCGAGAACCGCGCGAAGGATCACCGCCTGCGGGCGCTGTTCCCGACCGAGGCCGAAGGGGCCGCGGGGTCCGTGGCCGGAGGCGCGTTCGACGCCATCGAGCGCCCGCTGCATCTGCCGGCGGACTGGCCGGCAAGCCCGCCTCCGTCGCCATTCCATCCGATGGACGGCTGGGTGGATGTTTCAAACGGCGAGCGCGGGCTGGCTGTACTCGTGGACGGCCTCCGCGAATACGAGCTGTACGACGACGACAACCGGACGCTCGGCGTCACCGTGCTGCGCTCGGTGGGGGTGCTGGCGGGCGGCGGGGAGATCCCCTACGAGCAGGCGACTCCCGGCGCTCAGTGCCTCGGGACGCAGACGGCGCGTTACGCGGTGCTGCCTCATGCGGGCGACTGGAAGCAGGCGAAAGTCTGGAAAGAGGCGCTGAACTATCAGGTGCGCCTGCAGGCGGTGCAGGTCGGCGACCTCGACCGCGCGCGCAGCATCGAGCCCGTCACCAAAGGCCTTCCGCTGTCTGTGTCGTTCGCCGGGCTTGAGCCGGACAGCTTCGTGCTGAGCGCGCTCAAAGCCGCCGAAGACGGAAGCGGCATCGCCGTGCGCTTCTTCAACATCCTTCCGGAGGATGTCACTGGCCGGGTCACCGTGCGCGGGGCAAAGCGGGCCTGGATGTCGAACATGGCCGAGGAGCGCCTTTCGGAGCTTGCTCTGGACGGGGATGCGGTGTCCGTCACCGCGCGCGGACGCGAGATCGTGACGCTGCTGTTCGAGGTGTGACGCGCCGCCGCGCCTGCAAAGTCAGCCCGCGGATTCGGGCGGTTCGGTCACGCGGCAGTCGTCGTTCACCGACTCGATCACCCAGCCGTAGTCCTGCCGTATGAGCAGATTCGCGGCGCAGGACTCCTGCCCGATCTGCTCGCGGTGGTCCAGCGGCATCCCCAGCAGGTCGCAGACAACAAGCTGAATGACAGCGCGTGATGTCACGACAATCGCCGTGCGCCCGGACGTCCTGCGCGCGATTGCCTCCAGAACCTCCCGCGCCCTGTGCGCCGCCGTGCGAAGCTCTTCGGCGGACGCGGCCTCGCCAGGCTCGGGACTGCCGTCCTGAGCCTGGACCTCTAGTCCGTGGGGGGCGGCGAGAATCGCGGCGGTCTGCATGGCGGCGTGGCTGGTAAGCGCGTAAACCTGCCGCACCGCCTCGCCCGACAGCCTCGACGCCGCCTGCTCGGCCTGAGCGCGCTCCGCCGCCCTGCCGTCCGCCGAGTCCATGGCGCTGACAAGCCAGATCTTCGCCGGTTTCACCAGAGGATGCTCTTCGAAGATCCCCGCCGCGCCGCGAGGCCCCACGTCCGGCCGGACTTCGCGACGAACAACAGCGCCAGAAGGATCAGCAGATAGACGTTCGGGGTTTCCCACGCCGCCGCCGCGAAGGGAAGCGATCCGGCGGCCAGGTGTGAGGTCGCTAGCAGGTGGTTCAGGGTCGCCAGAAAGCCGAGGATCGCCGCCAGTCCGGCAAGAAACCCCAGAACCAGCCCGACTCCCGCCAGCATCTCGATTGCAGCAAGCGCCATCGCGAGCGTCTGATCGTGCTGCCCGCCAGCCGCCTGCAGAAACGACTTGTACCACGGAAACGGGTTGCCACTCACCCACGAGTTGAGCAGGTTCGGAAACGCCTCCAGATAGGCGGACGAAAACTTCGGCAGCGCCATATGCACAAGCAGCGCCCCGGCCAGAATCCGCGCAACAGCTATCCACTTTTTCGTACTGCTCTCAGACATCTGCGGTCCCCCGATCCCCCCTCCAAAAACGCCGTCTGACTATATCCCCCGCTGAACAGTCCCGTCAACGCGCGGCCAGGGCCCCCGTCCTGGCGCAATACGATGGGGCGTGAGATGGGAGGCTGGGTCAAAATGGTTCTGCCCGGAGGGCTTACGGACTGGCGGGGCAGAGGCGTGACTGGCGTTGGGACGGTCTGCGGGACGGATAGAACCTGAACGCGGTTGCTGCGGG
>JAGVUD010000038.1 GCA_019136435.1 Armatimonadota bacterium
CCGGTTGCCGGAAGAGCTTCGAGGGCTCCAAACTCGGTATCGAGGACTGTAACCAGACCCACCGTATGGGCCACCAGGTCGTCGCTTGTGATCTGGAAGCTGACCAGCACGTTGTCCCGCAGCGGCTTGAGGGTGCGGCTGATGGTGATCGGAATCTCTTCGGGAGTGAACGAATCGGTGATCACCCTGGTAACGGGGTCCAGAGTCGGGCGCTTGGTCCACGTTCCGTCCTCTCCCCCGTAAAGAATGACGGTCTCCTCATCTATCACTATGTACGTTGAGCCCCCGAAGGGCACCAGTGAGCTGCCGGATTCCCCGTCAGACCCGGCAAGCAGCGCCGAGTTGTTGTCGAGCGAACTGGAAGGGTCGCCACCGGAGGTGCCGACAGCGAACTTCCCGCCGACCTCGGGCGAACCGCCCCCGCGGGCGTCGCCAAGCTCAGCATCTCCCGAAATCCCCGCGACCACTCTGATGTAGGGGTTCGAGACGGCGACTGAGGTGTATTCCGCCATTCCCGGAAGCGCCTGCAGACAGAGCAGCGCAGCTACAGCCATGGCGATTCCGAAAGAGATCCGCGCTGCAGGTCGGGCGGGTGTTGGTATGGTCATTCTGCTCAGCACTCCGTTTGGCGGACAGGGAATCATCGTGCCCTCCCGCCAGTGCGCACCGGACCCGGATTATACGGCCGGGACCCGTCGCACGAAAGTGGCAACGACACGGGGCGAGGCTGCCAGCGGCGGCCTGCTTTCGCTTCCATGTCATTGACCGTCAAGTTCATGTCGTTGTTCCGCATAGCTAACGTCCGGACGAGCCCTTTACGGCCGCGAGAGTGCCTCGTACCGCCCCGGAAGCGCTTCCGGCGGCATTGGAGGCGGCGGATCCGGTGATGCCCGCGGGGGTCAGCGGCAGGCCGCCGGCCAGAGCGCCCTGCAGGGGCGGAATAAACAGCGTCACTTTCGCAGTCGCGGCGTTCGGGTCGGCCGGCGCGCCCCCGGTGGGAGGAACCTTCACATACACCCAGTAGCCCTTCCACGGCTCCAGCAGCCCGTTCGGCGCCGAATCCGCGCGATACGCGCCGCTCTCATAGCGATAGAGCGAAGAGCTGACCCAGCCGCGCGACACAGCCTCCGTGATGGAGACGGTATCATTGAGGTAGCGCACAAGAACGCTACCCCAGCCTACCGGGAACGGGAAGGGATTCCCGATCTGGTTCCAGCCGTGCTTCAGTTCGATCGCATAGGTCTTGCTGTCATCCACGTAGGTGGAGCTGATGAGCGAAGCGCTCTGGCGGAGATCCAGCCAGTACCCGACGCCTCTGGGCAGGGTTGTCGAGGCCACGCCCTCCGCCGGAAGCGCGTTCTCGCCCGCGCGCACGTTCGAAGGCTGCAACGACGCGCCTGTCTGGTTCGGGATTCCGGGATAGTTGTAAAGCTTGTAAGCGGCAACCTCGGGTTCCCAGCGCGCCTGGCGATAGACAAACAGGGGCGACCCGTCCGCGGCCGCCAGGACGTCCCCGAGCCCTGTCTGCGACCCCGCCGTCGCGAACGGCAGCGAGAACATATACATGCCCGGCGGCAGAGTGCGGGGAGCGACGGTGAACGTGCTTCTGACAGTCACTGTCTCGGTGGCGCTGTAGACGGGAGATGCCGTCACGTTTATCCGGTGCGTGCCCGTCGTGAAGGGCCAGGTAAACGCCAACTGCCCGCTTGTCGTGGGCGCGCTGTAGTGCGAGACTTTGGCGTTAGCTATCTGGCCGCCGGAAATGGCGGTCTCACCGTCCACGAGAACCTGCACCGTTCCGATGGCGACTCCGTTCAGGCTGATGCGAACCGGCGGGTAGGTGGTTGAAAGACTGTCGCCGTTCTGCGGGCGGTCAATGATCACGTTGAACGACTGATACAGCAGAGCCGCACCGACGTCGAGAATTCCGTAGCCATACTCGTCGTTGGGTATCTCCGTCCCCTGCTGCTGCGCGGTCGCCTGAATGGCGTCAAGGACCGAAGACGCCGGCCGCCCGTTGGCAAGCAGGATGGCCGCGGCGCCCGCCACATGCGGCGCGGCATACGAGGTGCCCGACTTTGTAAGGTAATAGGCGATGGGCGTGACGGTGGAATCTACCCCCGTCGACGTTACGTCCTCACCCGGCGCGGCGACATCAACCTGGGGCCCCCGGTTGCTGAACTCGGAGATCTCCTTATCGCTGTTGACGCTCGACACGCAGATAACCTCCGGATAGGCAGCCGGATAGGAGACGTTTCCTGAGCCGTTGCCGGCAGCCGCGACAAGGATAATCCCGGCGTCGGCCAGTTCCTCTATCTTCTCTCGAAGAAGGTCGAACGTGACGGCGAACTCCATGCTCATGTTGACAACGTTGGCGTTGCGCTTGAGGGCTTCGTCCAGGCCCGCGACGAAGTCGTCGCCGGAGCCATACACTGTATTGTTGCTGTCTTCGTAAACCTTGACAGGGACAATCTGAACCCCGTCCCAGCACACTCCCGCAATTCCGATCCTGTTGTCGGTAACCGCCCCAATGATGCCCGCCACCATCGTTCCGTGCTCACTCCACGGACGCGCCTCTTCCGGCGGATTGGTGTCTTCATCATCGTCCGCGACGTCATATCCGGCAACGATCCGGCCGGCCAGATCGGGGTGGTCCGTGCGCACGCAGGCGTCCACCACGGCCACGCGAATGCCGCTGGCATCGCGGATGTGGATCGGCTCCCACGCCTCGGGCATATTGACAAGCACGAGGTTCCACTGCTGCGCATAGTAGGGGTCGTTGGGCTCGGCCGACAGCTTGCAACGATAGTTCGGGTCGCTGGAGGAGACCCGCGCATCGGTGCGGAGGGCGTCGCGCATCTGGACGACCGTGGTTGCGGTGTCCTTCGCGGCCAGCAGGTAGAAGCCCTCAACCGGCAGGGGTTTCTTCACCACCGCGCCGGCAAGGGCGGCGACGGATGCCGCGTCAGAGGGTCCGAAACCCGCGCGAAGCTTGATGACGAGTTCGCCCGGCACATATCCGGGATCCATGCCCCCGCCCCCCGCGGCAAAGCCCGGGGACGCCGCGGCCAGCACGGCAAGCAGCAAGGCGGCCAGCCGCGCCACTCTGACCACCCGCCCGATGTCCTTAGAACTCATATCTCAAAACCCTTCAGTTCAAGCGCCCCCTCAAGGCGTTTCGCTTGCCAACCACAAGCCGGTGCGGCGCAACCGGCTTTGCGCGGCGGACAAGCCGCCGCGCAACAAGCCGGTCATGCGCCTGTAGACTCCGAAAGCACTCCGCGGCAGACAACTATGGCGGAGGAGGCGGCCCTTCGCTCTTCCTGAACCAGTTCTCGGGACTGTAGCTCCAGGCGGGAGCGCTGTCGCTGCTTCGCCTGGCGCCCACACGCCAGTAGATCCGTGTGGCGGAATCCGTGCTCGAGAACTGGCTGGACAAATTCTGGTTGCTCAATGTCAGCAACTCGCCCCCTACCGACGGGGATCCCGTCACGATGCCGCTCTGGAAAGCGACCGTCGAGAAGGACGGGTCGAGCGATGCCTGCACAATGTACTGGTCTGCGCCGAGCGCCGACTGCCAGCCGAATGTCACGCTCGACAGGCTCACGTCCGAGGCGTCCATCACCGGCTGCACAAGATCAGCGAGCAGAAGCTGCTTGATCATCGTCGCCCGGCCCATAGTCGTCAGCGGCGACAGGCGATAGCGGTATGAGGAGTCGCCGTCGGTGCCCGAATCCGTAGAGCCGCCCGTGAGTGACGTCAGTTCTCTGTAAAGCACTCGGACGCGATAGGTGTACTGCGTCCCAACTTGAAGGCCGGGGTTGGCACCCGTCTTCTCGACGAGATCCGCAGCGTTGGTCGGATCGGGCTCCTGATAGGTGATCTCGGGCGGCGTCGCGCCGGTGCCGAGCACGGTGTCCAGAGCAAACGCGCTTGAGCCCGGCACGGAGAACACCGGCAGCCCCTGATCGCTTCTGTAAATGTGATACTCGATCAGGTTCGATGTCCCCTGGAACGAACCCGGGTCCAGCGTCAGCTCGATGCCGTTGGCGGTCGCCATCACCGCCCCGGACGAGGCATCTTCGGACGAACTGCCCTGCCCCGCGATGACCGCCACCAGTGCCAGTCCGGCGAGCACGCCGAGAACCTGGCCGATGCCCTTCTTCTTCTTCGGCGCCCCGATAACGCCGCCGCTGAGCTTCGACGCGGGCTCGCCATACCCGCCCGTGACCTTCTCGGGCACGTTGAACACAGCCTTCGCCTTGTCCTCCGACTTGACCCCGCGCACCGCGGAGACGATGGCGGCGGTCGAGTCGTTGTTCGTAACGTCGAGAACGCGGATCTTGCCGATCACCTCGTCGCCCCGGGTCACGATCATAACCATCCCTTTGGAAATGCCATCCTGAGCGCCGCGGTTGAGCAGCACTTTGTCCGATCCGATGGCGTTGAGGACAGTCGCCTCGGGAATGATGTAGTCAATCATGCGCCGGACAGCCACATAAGCGGCGTTGTTGACGGCCTGCATAATGAGCACGTCGTCGTCGCCCGTGAAGTTCTCGACGGGGCTGGACGTGCCGCGCACGATTGCGCCGTTCATCGGTTCGCCGGTAGCGCCGTCGAGCATCTGAACTTCGAGTTCGACTCTTGCCTGCCGGGGCTTGTCCGTGATGCTGACCTCCCGTACTTTCCCGACAACCATTGCGTTGACCGCGAGTTCTTCAGCAAGCCGAAGCATGCCGGCAGTCGTCAGCGGGTAGCGCAGATCGAGGTCGGCCATCGCCTCGCGCGTGCGCTGCAGTGTCTCGACGGTGAACTTCTCGGACTTGGTCAGCTCCACGACCACCGCGTCGGTCGCGAGGCGGGAGATCACCGAATCACCATACTTGCTTACGTTGGCGAAGTCGAGAACCGCGACGTTAGTCGTGGCTGCCTCGGTCTGCGCCATTACGACTGAAGACGACCCCACCAGCAGCAGGTGCGGGAGCACCATAATCGCCGCAAGCAGTTTCGCCACAGCACGAATTGCCTTCTTATTGTTCGCCCTAATCACAAACGCCGTTCCTTCCGGGGCGCGGTGTCCTGCCAGCCCTCCGGCCGTACCGTCGCTCCAAAACATCCTGCCTCAGCAGTCTTCAACTTCCCGCGGGCGCACTCCTCCCGGCTACCGCACGAAAAAGCAGGGAGCATCTGACCCCATCGCCCGCGATACCGCCGATACAATCGGGGATCAGGCGCCCTGCGAGCGAGAGGCTGGTCCAAGCCTGAGGCGGAACCGGTCCGCCCGGCTCAGGCCGCAAGATATTAGCATGTCCCACACGGCGCTTCAAGCCTGACAGCATACAATGGGAACATCAGATACGGGGATATTCGCCTCCCGCCGACAGATTCTCCCAAAACTCGCGCACGCGTGTGCGCAATTCGTCGAGCGAACCGTCGTTCCGGAGGACATAGCCGGCCAACTCCTCTTTATCCGCAAGGGGCATCTGCGCGCCCATCCGAGCCGCAGATTCCCCGGGTGACAGGCCCCTGTTGTTGAGACGATGCGCCTGCACATCGTGTTCCGAAGAGACAACGACGGTAGTGTCGAACATCCCCTGCAGTCCCGTCTCGAAAAGGAGCGGCACTTCAACGACACAAACAGCGGTCTCACACCTGCTCTGGGCCTCCAGCCACGCCCCGATGCGGGAGATAACCGCGGGGTGGATAATCTCCTCCAGTTCCCGGCGCTTCCGGGCGTCGCGGAACACGACTCTGCCCAGCCACGCCCTGTCGAGACCGCCATCCTCCCTCACGCATTCCGGGCCGAACCCGGCGACGACGCGCCTGCGGACGTCCGCGTCGCTGTCGAGGAGTTCGTGAACGATCGAATCCGCGGACAGCACGCTCGCCCCCATATCCGCAAGCATTTTCAGCACCGTGGACTTGCCTGTCGCGATACCGCCTGTCAGTCCCACGCTCAGCATGGTTCGCGCACCCCAACCCGGGCGCGGCAAGAAACAGGGCTTCGCGGGTATGCCCCACGAAGCCCACTTGCGAAATCAGGATATGCCGGGCAATCAGGCCTCCTCAGGCTGCTCGCTCCCGGCTTCTTCAGCCGATGCTTCGGCAGATGCTTCGGCAGATGCTTCGGCAGATGCTTCGGCAGATGCTTCGGCGGATGCTTCGGCGGATGCTTCGGCAGATGCTTCGGCGGATGCTTCGGCGGATGCTTCGGCCTCGGCGGCAGGCTCAGCGCTGTCATCCGCTTCCGCGGTCTGTTCGCCCTCGCCCGCGGCCTCGCCGGCCCCGGCCTCTCCTTCGGCCTCGAAGCCGCCATCTTCAGCCTCAGGGTCGACGGCCAGATCGAGCAGCTCCTCGTCGGACAACTCGCCGTAGGCCTCCTCTTCGGCTCTCTCGGCGGCGCGGGCCTTCTCCTTGCGGCGCTTGCCCTTGGCCTTGCCGCCGCCTTCCATTTCGCGCTCGAACTGCGCCCGCCTCTCGGCGAAGCCCTCTCCGAGCAGCTCCGCAACGGTGGTTCGCGGAGCTTCGCGCCCGCCGCCCGAGTGCACCGGCGGCATCGGAGGCATCGGCTCATCACGCTCGTGCATCAGAGTGCGGGTGGACAGCGTCATGCGGCGCTCGTCGGGACGCACATCCAGAATCTTCGCCTCGACTTCGTCGCCAACGGAGACCACCTGATCCGGCCTCTTGATCCGGCGCATGGACAGTTCCTGATTCGGAATAATCGCCTCCACGCCTTCTTCGAGTTGGACAAATGCGCCGAACGGCACGAGTCTGGATATCTTGCCCTGAATGATGTCGCCAACGTGATAGCGCTCGCCGACGCCCTGCCACGGATCGGGAAGGATCTGGCGCATCCCGAGAGACAGGCGCCCGTTCTCCAGGTTCATCTTGAGCACCATCACCTGGATCTTGTCGTTAACCTTGACGACCTCGCTGGGATGGTTGATGCGAGTCCACGACATCTCGCTGATATGCAGGAGCCCGTCTATTCCCCCGAGGTCCACGAACGCGCCGTACTCGGTAATCCTGCGAACGATGCCCGTCCTCTGCTGGCCCTCGGCCAGGCCCTGAAGAGTCTCGGCCCGCTTCTTTTCGCGCTCTTCCTCCACCGCCTGCCTGTGCGACAGGACCACCTTGCGGCGGTCGCGGTCCACTTCGATGACCTTGAGCGGAATGGACTGTCCGATGAATCGGTCCAGGTTCTGCGTCTTGCCCGTGCCGACATGCGACGCCGGGACGAAGCCCCGAATGCCCAGGTCAACCACAAGGCCGCCCTTGACCCTGTCGGTCACCATCGCGGAGATGACCTTGCCGTTCTTGCTGGCCTCCTCCACGCGCTCCCAGGCAACCTCGAAGTCGGCGCGCTTCTTTGAGAGGAGCAGCGCTCCGTCCTGGCTCTCGGTCTCCATAACAAAGACCGATATCACTTCGCCGACCGA
Organism: Armatimonadota bacterium; assembly: GCA_019136435.1. Classification (GTDB taxonomy): domain Bacteria; phylum Armatimonadota; class UBA5829; order DSUL01; family DSUL01; genus JAGVUD01. Next base: position 7,443 of record JAGVUD010000038.1, read on the forward strand.
GACGACATCCTCCGGGTTCTGGAAGCTGTCGCGGGTGAGTTCGTGCATGCGGATGACGCCTTCGGACTTGGTGCCGACATCAACAAGGACGCCATCGCGGTCAATGTGCACAACAGTGCCCTTCACTACGTCGCCTTCGCGAAGGGACTGGAACGTGCCGGAGTAATCTACCTGCTGGCGCGACCCTTTCGACCCTGGCGGCCTGCCAAGGTTCGGGTCGTTGAGGGCGGCCTCGAACGCCTCCGCGTCAGAAACAGGCGCATCGGCCGGCTCTTCCGCCGGGGCTTCGGCCGTTTCCTCTGGCGCGTCCGGCGCCGCCGCTTCCGGCACGCCCTCCTCGCCGACCTCGGTCACCTCAGGCCCAGCATCCGCGCTCTCCTGAGCACTGGCGGACTGGTCATCCGGGGACACATCGCCACCGCCACCGCCGGCCACATCCACCGTCTCTTCGTCTCCCGCCAACAGCGAAACGCCGCGCTTCAAGAAGACGAGCGGACCGGCCATCTCGTGGAACATACGATTACTCCTCTTTCGCCCCGGGCTGCCGGACATTGGTCCGGTGTTTCTGGAGGCCCCGGGCATGTGTTGATAAACCCGGCTGGAAACCCAGCCTGTACTCGTTCGCTTCCCGCGCACAAGGGGCCGACGCCCATAGCGCCTTCCCCCGATGCCCCGAAAAGACTAGAGATTTTAGCAGACGAATGTGTTTTCTACAACTACGGCGCGATTCCTGCAAGGCTGCGGAGAATTCTGCTATTTGCACGCCTCGGCGTGAAGCTTACTGCTCCACGTCCCGCCAGTTCGGCCCCGATTTGACGTCCACGACAAGCGGAACCGCCAGATCGCACACGCCTTCCATCTTCTCGTGCACGGTTTTCGTCACTTCCTCGACCGCGCTCACGGGCACGTCGAACACCAGCTCATCGTGCACCTGCAGCACCATGGTTGCCGCAAACGACGCGCCGAGGCCGTCAATGGCAATCATCGCGAGCTTGATGATGTCCGCCGCCGAGCCCTGCAGCGGCGCGTTGAAGGCGGCGCGCTCGGCGTTGGCGCGCACGTTTCGATCCCGCGCGTGAAGCTCCGGAAACCAGCGCTTGCGTCCGAGAATAGTTGCCGCGTACCCGTCCGTCCGGGCGCGTTCCAAAACCTCGGCCGTATACTCGCGCACCCGCGGATACTGCGCGAAGTAAGCTTCGATGTAGGCGTGCGCCTCCCCGATGGTGATCCCCAACTCTTTCGATAGCCCGAAATCGCTCTTGCCGTAAATGACGCTGAAGTTGATGGTCTTGGCGCGCCGGCGCTGGTCGGCCGTGACCTGATGCGCCTCGACTCCAAACAGCGCGCAGGCCGTGCGCACGTGGATATCTTCCTGTTCGTTGAAGCAGCGAGTCAGCTCAGGGTCGCCGCTCAGATGAGCCAGCAGCCGCAGTTCGATCTGCGAATAGTCGGCGGCCAGAAGAGTGCATCCCGGCGCGGCGACGAACGCCGCGCGGATTTCGCGGCCGGCCTCCGTCTTGATGGGGATGTTCTGAAGGTTCGGGTCGCTCGATGAGAGGCGCCCCGTCGCCGCGCCGGTCTGGTTGAAGCTCGTGTGAATCCGGCCGGTCGCGGGGTCTATCAGCCGGGGAAGAGCATCGGCGTAAGTGCCCTTCAGCTTGGTCAGCTCGCGCCAGTGCAGCAGTTTCGCGCAGATCTCGTACGACGGGGCGAGCGCCTCGAGTGTCTCCGCGTCGGTGGAGAAGCCGGTGCGCGTACGCTTTCCGGCGGGAAGCTGCAGCTTCTCGAACAGCACCGAACCCACCTGCTTCGGCGAGCCGATGTTGAACTCGGTCCCCGCAAGCGCGAAGATATCGGCCTCCAGCGCGCTGATGGTCGCGGCCATGCTATCCGAGGCCGCCCTCAACCGCCCGGCGTCCGCCTGAATGCCCGCCTGCTCCATCTTCGCCAGCACCGGGGCGAGGGGCATCTCAATCCCTTCGTAGGGGTATCTGAGCCCCTCCGATTCGATGGACGCCTCGAGAATCGCCGCGAGACGCGCAATAAGAGCGGCCGACAAAGCCGTTCGCCGCCAGTCCTTGAGGTCGTCCGGAATCTGCGATCCCAGGTGCTGGCCTGCCAGCCAGTCCAGCGTGTACGACCCCCTGCCCGGCTGCAGCAGGAAACCCGCAAGCATCGTGTCGTGCCGGCATCCGGGGAGCGAGACGCCGGATTTCGACAGCGTCAGCAGCGCGCGCTTGAGATCGTGGGTCGCAAAGTGCTGAAGGAGGCCCCTGGACTCCAGCGCCTTTACGAGCCGCGCCGCGGATACTTCGAAGCCGCCCGAGCCTCCCGGCAGCGTGCCCTGCGAGCCGCCCGCGGGCTGAATGTCAACGCTCGCGCCCCACCCTTCCGCGCCCAATCCAATCCGCAGAAGCGCGCCCGCGTCATCGGTCTCGAGGTAGACGCCCATACCAGCCTGACCCGCCAGACGTTCGTAGAGCTTCGCCAGGCCGGCCTCGTCCTCCACCCTTTCGACCGCGGGCATGGATTGCTGCGCGGTTGCTTCCTGAGGCTCACCCGCCGCGGGCTCGGACGGCGGCAGCCGCCTGCCGAGCGTCTCGAACTCCAGCTCGCGGAAGAGCCGCTCGGCCTCGCCCGATGGCCTGGAATAGGCGGGAAGGCTGGCGCAATCCACGCCTGTCGGGGCATCGGTCACGATGGTCGCCAGCCGCCGCGACAGCCAGACCTGCTCCCGCGACTGCTCGAGCGCAGTGCGGACCTTCCCCTCCGGAAGCTCGTCCAGCCGCCGCATGAGTTCGTCGAGCGAGCCGAACTCCGCGAGGAGCCTGCTCGCCGTCTTGTCGCCGATGCCCGCAACTCCGGGGATGTTGTCGGACGTGTCGCCCTTCAGCGCCTTGTAGTCAACGAACTGCTCCGGCGTCAGGCCGAAACGCTCGACAACGGCATTGGGAGTATAGACGGCGACATCGGAGACCCCGCGCGTCGTCGCAACGACGGTGACTTTGTCGGTGACGAGCTGCAACTCATCGGTGTCACCCGTGAAAATGATGACTTCATACCCGCAGGACTCGCCCTGCCGCGCACAGGTGCCCACCACGTCGTCGGCCTCGTAGCCCGGCAGTTCGATGACAACCGCGCCCAGGCTGCGGGCGAGGTCTCGGGAGAGCGAGAACTGCGAGATCAACTCGTCCGGCGTCGGTTTGCGGGTCTCCTTGTAAGCCGGGAACTCCTCGTGGCGGAAGGTCTTTGCCGGCGCGTCGAAGGCGACGATCAGCAGGTCCGGCGTGTAATCCTCGAGCACTTTCAGCAGCATGTTCGCGAAGCCGAACAGCGCGTTCGTCGGCTGTCCGGAGCGCGTGCTGAGGAACCGGATGGCGAAAAAGGCGCGGTAGAGAAGGCTGTTGCCGTCCACCACGATGCAGCGGCGGCCGCTGGTGCGCGGGGTCGCCAACGTCAGCGGCCCTGCATCAGGATTTCGTCCAGCGCCGCGCCTCCGCTTCGCGCCCGCGAGAGATCGAGAATCACATTGGGCCGCACGTCCATCTTTGCTTCGGCAAGCGTCTCCCAGAAGCTGCGCTTCACCTTCCAGACGGACGGCTCGCCCTTGATTCCGCCGCGCCTGGCGGCGTCCTGGATCGCATCCTGCAACGACCCGATCTCGTCCACGAGCAGGGCATCGCGGGCCTGGCGGCCTGTGAGCACGCGCCCGTCGGCGACAGCAAGCAGCTTCTCGCGCGTGAGACCTTTGTGCTTGCGTCCTTCAAGAACGTCGGAGACGAACTGGTCGTAGATGTCCAGGATCATCGCCTTGGCCATTATCCGCTCTTCGTCGGTGAGCGAACGGCTGGGCGAGAACATGTCCTTGTGCTTGCCGCTCTTGATCGTTTCGGGTTTGAGACCGATCTTGCTGAAGAGGGCGGTCATATCGGTTGTCTGCAGAATGACGCCGATGCTGCCCGTCAGGGTGCCGTTGTCGGCGAAGATCATGTCCGCGGGCGCCGAGACGTAGTATCCGCCCGAGGCGGCGACATCGGCCATGGAAACGACGACGGGCATGCCCTTGCCGCGAACCCGCACGATCTCCTGATAGATCTCCTGCGACGCCGCGGCGCTGCCGCCGGGCGAGTTGACGCGAAGGACGATGGCCTTGACGCCGGACTCCTTGACGGCGGTTCGCAGGTCGTGGATGACGCGCTCGGACGCTGCTCCGCCCGACGAGAACGGTCCGCTATCGGACGCGCCCGAGCTTATTGCGCCGCTGACATAGACGACGGCAACCTTCTGACCGAACGGCTTGTGGGCCGCGCCGGTCTTGAACAGCGCGCCGATGGCCGCCGCCAGGAGCGCCCAGCAGAGGACGAGGAGACATCCGCAGCCCAGGAGCCATCGCCACAGCCCGCCGCCGGTTCTGCGGGCGGAGGGGGCGTTGGTGACGGGAGGCCCGCCCCCGGCGGGCATGCCGGCCGCAGGCGGCGGCAGAGGCGGCGGGGGAACGGATGCGGTTGCGGACTGGACGTCGTTTTGTTCCATTTCAAGCTTCTCCGTGACCTTGCGCGGGCGGCCTTCCGCCCGGTACTCCTGTTACGGGCATGGCGGGGCTAACTCCTCCCCTCACGACAGTTTAGCGCAAATCCGCGCGGGCGCACTCTCCTTGACAGTGCGCTCGCGGCGTTCGTATAATCCAGCGTCCCCGTGCCGAAGTGGCGGAATGGCAGACGCGGCGGTCTCAAAAACCGCTGAGGCAACTCGTGTGGGTTCGACTCCCACCTTCGGCATTTGAGCGTGAGGCTGGCGCTTCGGCTGCGCTCAGCACGGACTGTTTGCTGCCCTGGCAGCGCTGCGGAGGCTCCGTGACCGCTACCGGACGGCGAGCCTCTTGACCGAGCGGACTGTGACCGGGCCAGAGAGGCCGGACTCGGGAAGCTGGGAATCCTTGTTGTAGTAGCGCCAGGTGGCGAAGGTGTAGCGGCCGGGATTGGGGTTCGGCCTGCCTTCGGACACCCACGCCGGGATGCTGGCGATGGCGTTGCCTCTCCACTCATACACGTCCGGAAGCTGGGCGTCGCCGATGATCCTGTTCGGCCAGAGGTTGGTGACCCTGATCTCGAGGTCGTTCTGGCCCGGGCGCGCCAGACCCGTCACATCCAGCCGGAACGGCTCCTTCCACAGAACCCCCAGGCTCTTTCCGTTCAGCTTCACTTCCGCGAAGTTCTTGACTCTGCCGAGATCGAGCACCACCGAGCGGCCGGACTGCACAAACCCCTCGGGCAGGGTGAAGCGCTTCGTGTACGCGGCGGTTCCGGAGAAGTAGCGCACGCCGGCGATATGATGCTCGTTCCAGGGCGCCAGCTTCTTGAGGCTGATATAGTCCGGCGCGCCGCCCCCGCGGGGGAACCGCAGCGTCCACGGCCCGGAAAGCTCGGAAGTGTCCGCGCCGGAGGGCACACGGATGACACGCGAACCACCGTCTGAGGTCTTCAGCGTGTAATCCCCGGGCTTCCAGGCTTTCAGTTCAACGGCGCCGGAGCGGCCGGCCAGAAGCTCGAAATCGGGCATCGGGACTGCGGAGTCGCCTGTGAGATTCAGCACGCCGCCTTCGGGGATGACGGCCTTTTTCGCCTTGCCGTTCAGCGTGTATTCGACGCTCAGCTGCTTCACGGTGAGGGGCGAAGGATCGCCAAACGCGGCATTGTTCGCCCCGATGGGCGCGTTTGCCGATGCCATGGCCGAAACCTTTTCGGTGACATCGGCCGTGCGCGCCGGTTCGTTGGCGGGGCCGTACGTGGCCCGGACGATGCGGATGACGGGGGCGCTGGCGGCCTCGGCCCTGCTGGAGCGCGCGGCGGACACCAGATGGGGCGCCTTGCCCGCCGGCCTGCGGAACACGACAAACACCGAGCCCGCCGGGTCGAACTGAATCGGGACGGTGATTCTGCCGCCCTGATCCTGATACACCGGGGCATCCACGATGCGGCCGGTGTCGGGATACCAGAACTCGGGCACTCTGCCCGTCTGGCGGAACGTGCAGGCGATGGTCTGCGGATAGTAAGCGCGATTGGCGACGAAGTACGCGTCGGCCCCGTCAATGCTGCGATGGATCCAGGAGAGGCGCTCCTTGCCCGGCTCATCGGGCGTCGAGAAGTCCGGCTGCAGGCCCATCCCCTGGAGAGTATCCGCAAGCCCCACGCCCCAGACCACCCTGCCCCGGCCATACCTGTGTTCGCGCACCGAAACGCCGTCGCAGTCGCCCCACACCTCGCCGGCGATGCGCCTGACCTCGAGATCGCAGGCGGGGTAGCCGGACAGGCTCGGGGAGTGAGCGGGCTTCGGCCCCACCACCACCGCGCCCGCCCGCACAAGCTCTGCGATTTTCCTGAGCATGGCACAAGTCATGAAGCGGCTCTCGGGCAGCACAAGCACCCGGTAGCTAATCCCGTCGGGCAGCACGATGCGGCCGTTGCGGACGCTCATGCGCTGCAGCACAACCGCGGAATCGCAGCCGTCATAGTCGTAGCCCGCCGGGGGCGCCGGGCGCAGGCCCCCGCGCGACACGAGGTCGTTCGGCCCGGATTCGCCGTAGAAATAGCACAGATCGGCGGCGAACAGCCCCGACTGCAGCAGATACTGGCAGCGGGAAACATAGGATACCCACGCCGCGGCCTGTTCCCACCAGGTGATCGTCCGGTCGAAATGAGTGCCCCACGGTCCCATCGTCATGCCCGGCTCCACCTTGAGCCACGGCTGATGGGCGTAGCGGTGCATGATGAACCTGTTCACGCCGTCGCAGAAGAAGCGGTCTCCGAGTGACTTGACGGAGTACGGCTCCACCATCCAGCGGCCGCGCGACTCGTCGGCCGTGAACGACTCGGCCCCGGTGACCTTGTGGCCGTAGGTGTGGCTGGCCGAAGCGGCCAGTTTGGTTGATTCTCCCACATGCCACCCGGCCACCCAGAACTCGCCCATGACGATATCGGCCTGCCCGCCGCACTGCAGGTTGTCGAAGGTGGCATTCCCGTACGGTTCGATGGAACTCTTCATTCCGTTGGCGTGGCACAGCTCGGTGAAGTGGCCCACATAGTTTTCGGCCCAGAGGTCGGCGACGGTGCGCCGGAAGTCCCAGAGGAAGCGCTCGCTCACCTCCGTGCTCTCGACGACCCGCCCGCTCAGCACCGGCAGATAGGGGACGATGTCGTACCCGCGACGCTTCAGGAACTCGTCCGCGAACAGTGCCGTCCAGTTCTGATGCCCTCTCTCGTAGCTGTCTATGAGCGAGTTGTTGAGCGACCGGCCTGCCGCCGGGCCCGCCTTCTCGATGACCTTCGCCATCATCCCCGCCCAGTGCGCGTCCAGCGCCTCCTTGCTGAGCTTGTCGCATTCCAGCCCCGTGCCTTCGGGCGAAGCGGGGGCGTTGATGGCGCCGGTGCAGGTGTGGCCGATTCTGAGAATGGTCCAGTCACCCTCAGGGACGTCCCACGAGATCCGCCCGCCGGTCTCGAGCTTGCCGGTCAGGTTCACGATGCCGATCAGGGGGATGGGACTTGAAGCGGCGGACGAGAGATCGGGGTCCAGGCGGTCGCGGCGATCGTAGGCGGCCTTCCCCCGGATATCGTTGATCCGCTCGGCGCTGTCACCCTTGAAGGCAAGGACGGAGATGTCGCGATAGAAGCCTTCGCGGACGGGGGGCTGCGGCAGAGCTTCGGAGAAGCGCGAGGGGCCCTTGACCCGGTGCTCGCTCCAGACGACTTCCTGCATCGCGTGTTCGGGAGTGTTCCACTTGCCGCCGCTGCTCGACCATCCGGCGCAGTTGTGGATGCAGAGTTCGAGCCCCAGGCGATCGGCTTCAGCCGCCGCGTGGCCGACCATGTCCAGCCACTCGGGGGTCATAAACTTGACCGGGCCGGCCGGGATTCCGCAGTCCACATCGAAGATCTGCGCGCCGCCGAGACCGATGCGCTTCATCGCTTCCAGGTCGGCGGTGATTCCCTCGCGGGTGATGTTGCCGTTCATCCAGTGCCACCAGGTGTGCGGGCCCGCGGAGCGGGGCGGATTGCGGAAGCCAGCCTCCAGCGTTCCCGGCGCCGAAGTGGCCGGGAACCCGGTAACGAGAAGCAACGCGGCGGCGGCCAGCGCATGGATGACTCTGAATCTGAACATGGTGCAGCACTCCTTAGAAGCCGGGGCAGTATAACACGGACGGGTGGTTGAAGACTGCTGCGGTCCTGCCAGCCCTTCACCCCCGCTCCCCTTGCCCTCCCGCCGCGCGTCTGGTAGTATGGTCGCACCCGGTCGGGCACACGCCCCGATGCTGCCGCCCAGTGGCGGCGCCGGGAAGGAGTGGGACTCAAGATGTACCGATCTGTTATCTGCTTTGTGCTGTTCGCGTGCGCGCTTCTTGCCGCCTTTGCGGCATCTGCGCCTGCCGCCTATGTGGTCCGTATCTCGGACCTGCAGTATTCCCCTACGCCTCCCAACCCCATCAGGGTTGCCGGTCGCGTCATGTCCGCCTCGCCCCTGAAGCTGAGTGACGGTAACAGCGAGATCACGGTCGTCGGAACTACTGCGGCGCCGTCGGATTTCCTGGTGGTGACGGGCGACTGGGACGGCAGCGTGCTGACGGTGTCGGGCGCTGTGGAGCAGGTCCTTCCCCCCGCGCCCTGCGAGATGGTCTACATCCCGGCCGGCAGGTTCCTCATGGGCAACAACGGCAGCGAGCCGCGTTCGAATTCTAACGAGT
>JAGVUD010000040.1 GCA_019136435.1 Armatimonadota bacterium
TGCAGGGCAGCCCCCGACGCAGGGCTCCCGGCCGCTGGTAGCGAACCAGTGCCGCGACAGCCATGAAACATCTTAAGTCTCTTCTCTTGCTCCTTGTCATTGCCGGGCTGGCCGCCTCGGTCTGTGTGCTGAACCGCCGCCACGACGCCGAGGAGCGTCACCGGGCCGTGGAGATCGCCGTGGATCTCAACGAAGTGCGCGCGCTTGCCGCATCGTCCCCTCAGAGCGTCACCGACGTATTTCGCAGCCTCAAAGCCAGCGGCGCGACTTCGGTGGCGGTCACCGAAGCCACCGTGCGCGACCTTCTCGCGACAGGCCAGGCTTCTCTGGTGAAGGTGGGCTCGGGCGAAGCGGGCGGGCTGTACAGTGTCCGCGCGTCTTCAGCATCTGTACAGGCGTTTCTGGATGAGGCTCTGCGCGCTGAGGGTTTCAGCGCCGGCGCTCTTGAGATGGACCCCTCCGAAATCGCCGCCATACCGCTCGGGTTTGGCCTGGACCGTGAAATCGCTCGGGCGCTGCGTCAGGACCAGGGCTATCGCATCATTGCGCGCGCCCAGAACTTCCCTTCGCCTGCGCGCTTCGAGGCACTGCGGGCCCAGACGCGGGAACTCGAGGCCGGCAAGGTGATCTTTGCGGGCGACGAGGTGCTGGGCTGGCGCGGGGCCGAGGAGCAGGCGGCCTCGCTTCTGGGCTCCGGCGAACTGCTCTTCGGGGCAATCGAGTTCGGAAAGCAGAAGGGCAGCGAGAAGGTGGAGAGGCTGCTGGATGGCCGGTATCTCAGGGTTCACAGCATTTCCACGGCTGAACTGGCGAACTATCAGCCCGCGGCGGCGGTGGAGCGCTTCGTGCGCGCCGCCAGAGAGCGGGGGATACGGGTGCTGTTCGTTCACCTTCCGTTTGCCGGCGGCGAAGGCGCTCTGGAGCAGAATCTGGACCTGATCGGCGCAATCGAGCGGGACCTGCGCCGTGCGGGACTTGCGCCCGGCGAGGCCTCCATCGTGGGCGATCCGCAGGCCTCGCGTCCTGAGCTTGTTCTGATGGCGGCCGGGGTCGCGGCCGCGGCTGTGCTGATGCTGCTCGCCTTCTTCGAACTCGGATTGGCTTCCGCTGTGGCATGGCTCGCCGTCTCCGCCCTTCTGCTTGCGGCGCTGGCCTGCTTCGGCGATATGGGGCGCAAGCTCGTTGCTCTGGCGGCGGCTCTGATCTTCCCCGCCTGGGCTGCGGCGCGGGCGGCGCGGCTGTCCATCGCGGGCCAGAATGGGGATCGCCCCCCGGGGCTGGCCCTGGTCATCCACTATCTGGGCGCTATATCCATTGCTCTGTTCGGCGGGCTGTTCGTGGCGGCTCTTCTTTCGGGACGCGTCTTTATGACCGCGACAGACCAGTTCGCGGGTGTCAAGGTGGCTCATCTTCTTCCTGTGCTGATGATCCTGTTCGCCGCCTCGGCGGGGGTGCTGGGCGCCCCGCTTCCGCCGCGAGAAGTGTGGGCGGCCGCCGTACGCTCGGCCAGGCGAATCTGGAGCAGCCCGGTTCTCTTTGGCGCCGCTGCGGTGGCGCTTCTGGCGATTGCCGCGCTGCTGATTGTCGTGCTGAGGTCTGGTAACGATGCCGGGGTCGGGGTTTCGGGGCTCGAACTGAGGTTCCGCGCGCTGCTGGACCGCGTGCTCTACGTGCGGCCGCGCACAAAGGAAATCTTCATCGGCCATCCGGCTCTCTGGGCGGCGATCTGGCTGATGCTGCGGCGCGAGACGGCGTGGGCGAGCGTGTTCTTCGTGGCCGCGGCGCTGGGCCTGGTCTCTGTCCTGAACACCTTCTGCCACATCCACACCCCGCTTGCGCTGTCGTTTGCGCGTGTGTTCAACGGCGCATGGGTGGGGGCGATCGGGGGCGTGGCGCTGGTGTGGGCGCTCAGGAATCTCGGCCTCGGCGCGAACGCGAAGACCGGGTAGAGCGTGGCCCGCCCCGCGCACATTCTTCTCTGCGGCTACTATGGCCACCGCAACGCCGGGGACGAGATCGTCCTGGCGGGCATTCTGGGGGGAATCGCCTCCGAGGCGGACGGGCGGCGATATGAAGTCCGCGCTATCAGCGGGTCGCCGGAGGATACCCTCGACGTGCACGGCCTGCGGTCGTGGCGCCAGTTCTCGCCCGCGGGCGTGACGAGCGCGCTTGCGTGGGCCGACTGCCTTGTGCTGGGCGGGGGAAGCCTGATTCAGGATGCCACCTCGCGCCGCTCGGCGCTCTACTACCTGTGGCTGACGCGGATGGCGCAGGCGCTGGGTCGCCCTGTGTTCGTTTGGGCGCAGGGCTTCGGCCCGCTCACGGACCCGGGCCTCAGGCGGTTGGCGGCGCGTGTGCTCTCACGCGCAGGCGGCGTCACCGTGCGCGATGCCCGGTCTCTCGAGGATTTGCAGGACCTCGGGGTGCGGGGGGCTGTTCTGACGGCCGATCCCGCGTTTCTGGCGCCTCCGGCGGAGCATGTGGGCGAGGGTATTCTTCCCGCGCACGGGGGAGCGGCGGTTCTGGGCGTTGCGGTGCGCGACTGGCCGGGAGCGGACGCGGGTCTGGCGGCGGTGGGGCAGGCGTGCGCGCAGTTCGCGCGGGAACGTTCGTCTGTACCCTTATATATACCGTTTCAGCACCCCAATGATGTTGACGTGAGCAGCCGGCTTGCTGCGGCCTGCGAGCCGCCGGCGGCAGTTCTCAGACAGCGGATCTCGCCGGGTGAGATGGTGCGGCTGTTCGGCGAGCTGGATCAGGCGGTGGGGATGCGGCTTCATTCGCTGGTGCTGGCGGCGCGCGCGGGCGTGCCGTTCGCCGGGGTCTCCTACGACCCCAAGGTCCGGGCGTTCTGCGACAGGGCGGGGATGCCTTGCGTCGCAGTCGAAGACATCAGCCCGGAGAAACTGGCAGGAATTCTGCTGGAGCAAAGCGGCCGGCGCGAGGAGATCTCCGCCGGGCTCCGGCGCTTCGCTGGCCAGCAGAAGCAGGACGCGCTCGTTCCGGCCCGGATGTTCTGGGAGCGTCTGTCGCGATGACGGAGAAACGGCGGCTGAGGGTCTTCATCTGGGTCGCGCACCATCTTGAGGCGGAGCCGCTCGTGCGGGAGTACGTCGCGGGGATGCGCGAGGTGTTCAGCGGTCACGATGTGGAAGAAGGCTGGGGCGAAGACGCCTATCGAGGCCGGATGAA
>JAGVUD010000139.1 GCA_019136435.1 Armatimonadota bacterium
AAGGCGGCGGATGATCCCCTTGATCTCGCCGATCGCAATGGGGTCAACGCCGGTGAACGGCTCGTCGAGCAGGATGTAGGACGGGTTTACAGCCAGCGCGCGGGCGATCTCCAGACGCCTGCGCTCGCCTCCGGACAGGCTTATGGCGGGAGTGGACTCCCTCTTGGCGATTCCGAACTCGGTCAGCAGCTCGCTCGCGCGGCATTCCCTCTGCCTGGCGGGAATGCCCGCCGCCTCGAGATACACCATCATGTTCTCGCGGACGGTCAGTTTGCGGAACACCGACGGCTCCTGGGCAAGGTACCCGACTCCGAGTTTGCCTCTGCGCGAGACCGAGTAAGCGGTAACATCGTGATCGTCAATGAGGACGGCGCCTTCTTCGGGCTTCACGAGACCGAGCACCATGTAGAACGTCGTTGTCTTGCCCGCTCCATTCGGGCCCAGCAGCCCCACGACCTCACCCTTCCCGGCGGTGAAGCTGAGATGGTCCACGACACGCCGTCCGCGGTAAGACTTCACCAGTTCCTGGCATGCGATGGACAAGGATCAGCCCTTCGTCGCAGGCTGGTCCTGCTCCGGCTGCTCTTTCGGGGTAACGCGGATCTCGGCCGGGGAGCCCTCGATCTTGAGCCGCGGGCCGTCCTCGGGCGGGTCGAGCCACACGGTCAGGCGGTCCGCCGTGATGGGCGTGGGTTCCGCCAGGCTGGGATCCGACACAGTGCCCTTGACGCCGCCGCTCAGCACCAGCGTCCCTTCCGCCTGCGAGTAGACAGCCTTGGGCGCCCGAACCTGCGCCGACTGGCCGGGCTTCTTGCTGACGAACTCGACGGAACCCGTGGCAGTGACGGTGCCGATGGAGTCCTTCGAAATCTTGACGCCTTTTCCGGCTGAGGCGAAATCCACCACGATCCGGTCGGCCCGGACGTCGAAACTGCCATCAACGGCGAACAGGTGGGGGCGGTTTCCGGACAGCGTCCACTGATTCTTCTTGAAGACGATCTCGCCGGCGGTGACCTTGAGCGGGCCGATGCGCTGCGCCTGCTGCGCAAACGCGGCGCTCGAGACGACCGCCATAAGGCAGACTGTGGCGCAGAGTGCTGTAGTTCTAATTCTGTTCTTCATGTTCACCTTTGCGGCAGCGGCAGAGGTCAAGAGGTTCATCGCCCCTTTCCCTGAGAGCCGGCGGCCGGATTTATCGTGGCGCGCACACCACCCGCGCCGCCAAGCCTGACAACCTCGAACTTCAGGTCAGATTCGAGCGTCCCGGCCTGGAAGCGGCCCTGCGGGTTCGAGCCCTCGACGCCGCCGGACGCCGTGACCCGGTTTGCGGGCAGGTCCACCTCGATGCGCTCGGCCTTGAACGAGATACCGTTTTCCGCGCTGGAAGCGCTGACGCCTCCCGAGGCCTCGAGCCGCTTTGCGGCGCCGTTCGCAACCAGGTTTGGACAGACCAGCCTCATCCGATCCTGTCCACCCGGCCCCAGCACGACGACACTCGCGCCCTTCACCTGCAGAGTCGTGGCGGCCTCGCTTGCCCGAATCTCTCGCGCGGATATCCTCCACATCGGCTTGCCCGCCGTGTCCTCCTGCACGGTCTCGGAGTTCTTCACCACAATGTCCACCGGCGGACGCGGGGGACGCGGCTCTTTCTTGAGCACCGTCTTCGTTCCGCACCCGGCCGCCGCACAGACGAGCACAAGGGCCACAACAGCCGCCGATCGCCAGGACCCAGATTTGCAGGAGGATATCACGCGATATGTCTATTGGACGAAGGATGCCCTGAATATCTCACACCCAGGGCGGCGGCCCGCGCGGACTCTCGCCCCGGGCCGCGCGGCCGGACCTGCCGGCGAGGGCATTATACACATCTTGAGGACGCCCTCACAATCGGCGGCCACGGCGCGCCGTCCTCATCTTGAGACCAGAGGCTGAACGTGATACGATCAACCGTGCGAAAGAGACGCGTCCCGTGAACACAGACGACAGGATCAGGGTGCTTCATCTGCTTCCGCCCTCGACGGGAGGGATGCGCACGCACGTTTTGACCCTGCTGGACCACTTCGACCGCCGCCGTTTCGACATCTCGCTGGCGGCGCCCGCCGCCGTGCAAAAATCCATCACGGAAGAGCGGCTATATGGCGCGCGCTTCGACGCGCTGGAGCTTGCGGAGGTGGCGGAACCGCTCGGTCTGGTATACGGCAGCCTGCACCTGTCGGCGCTTCTGCACAGAAGAAGGACGCACATTCTGCACTCGCACGGGATACGGGCGATGCTGGCAGCCGGCCTCGGCGGACGCACGGCCCCGGTGCGAATCGCCACGCTTCATCACCCGCTGTCCGCCGGACTGAGCCTGGCCGCGCGCCACGTGGTGGCCTACGCCTACAAGACGCAGACCCACTGCATCGCCACCGGGCAGGCGATCCGGAACGAACTGCTTGCGCTGGGACTCCCGAAAGAGCGCATTGCCGTCATTTCGAACGGCGTGGCCGCCCACAGGCCGAGCGCCCGGGAGGTCGCGACCGCGCTCGGGGAGGCGGGCCTGCCAGAAGGACGGCCTCTGGCCGTAATACCGTCGCGCTACGCCCTGAACGGCGGGCCGGAACTCAAGGAGATGGTGGAGAGGCTGATAACGGCCTCCAACTGCAGCATTGCGTTTACGGGACAGGCGGTTGACGACCCGGTGCTGCGGGATGTCCGTGAGGCATTGCCCGCGGATCGTGTGTTCTTCTGCGGGTACGTGCGCGACCTGCAGGCCGTGCTGTGCGGGGCCGACGTGGTGGCCCTGCCCGCGCCGGGCAAAGCCACGCCCCTTACGGCGCTGGAAGCGATGGCATGCGGCGTGTGCGTGGTAACGGCGCCGGGCGGCGAACTGGCCGAGGTGATTGCGGATGGTGTGACGGGAAGGGTCAGCCCGTCGAACGCTGCGGAGCCGTTCGCGGCGACGGTTCTGTCGGTGCTTGCAGCCCGCGCCGAAGCAAGACGCATGGGAGCGGCGGCGCGGGAGTTCGTGCTGGAGGCGTTTTCGGCCGATGTGATGATACGCAAGCTGGAGGCGCTGTACATCGAGCTTCTGGAGACAACCAGCGGCAGTACCGAGGGGGCGGCAGCCCAGGGATGAACAGCGTGGCACAACGCTTTGCGAGAGGCCTGGGCGGCTTTCTGATTGCGGCGGCGATGCTCTCGCAGGGCGCGGCGGCGGGCCCGGTTCGGGCGGCGCCGAACGCGCCCGCGCCGAAGCGCGTGGCGCTGGTGCTGATCGCCGGGCTCACATTTGACGATCTGCAGCAGATGCCCGCGCTTCGCGACGTGGCTCGGAAGGGCTCCACTGCGCTTATGAGCACGCGCACGGGCCGCGCCATCGAGACGCCGTTCGGCGAGCAGGTTGCCGACCCTCTCAGTTCGGGCTATCTCACGATGGCCGCGGGCGCAAGAGCGAGCGGAGGAAGCGAGATCGCCGGGGTCTTCAGCGTCCAGGACAGGGCGCGCGCGCAGTTGTGGAGCGCATACCAGAGGGACGCCCTGCCAGAGACGGGACTGGCCGCCCCGTGGATGGGCGCCGCCGCGACACAGGCCCGCGCCGCGCCTTACGAAGTCCCCATCGGAGCGCTCGGCAAGGCGCTTCGCGAGGGAGGCATCGCCTGCGAGATCGTGGGAGTTGCGGACACACCGGACGATGTGCACCGCGAGGCCGCGCTGTTCGCGCTCGGCCCCGACGGTCTGGCGCCCGGCGCCCGCATGTCCGGCGGCTATGTGAGCTATGAGCAGTACCCCTTCGGCGTCAGAACCCCCGTGGAAGAGCTTGGGGGCAGCGTGCGTCAGGCTCTGGCGCGAGCGCGGTTCGTGGTTATCGAGACAGGAGACGCCGCGCGCTACGAACGCTGCAAGACAGACGCGCTGCCGGCCGCGCGAACCCGTATGAGGAAGCTTGCGCTCGACGCGGCAGATGCGATTGTGAGAGAGACCGAGCGCGCGCTGCCGGCGGACGCTCTGCTCGTCGTGACCTCGCCCGGACAGTTGTCGGACCCGGACGCGGCGGGCGCGGACAGGCTTTCGCCGCTGATTGTGTACGGCGCCGGGACGCCCGCCGGGCTGCTGATATCTGCCTCAACGCGCCGGGCGGGCGTGGTGGCCAACACGGATATCTCCGCAAGCCTCGCTTCGTGGCTGGGTGTGCTTGACCGGCTCGGCCCGGGCCACGCGCAGGCCATCGAGGCGGCCGCGCACCCGGAGCCGCTGGCATTGCTGAAGGACGTTCACAGCGCGGCTGCCTATCAGGACAGGACACAGCCGGCAATCTATGCGCTGGTGTACGGCGCGTGCGCTTTCATCCTGTTTGCCTGCGTGATGCTTCCGGGGGCAGCGGCAATCTCGCGCGCGGGCGCGTCGCTCGCGCTTGCTCCGCCCGCAGCGTTTCTGGCGGTTCTGGCGGTGACAAACCCGCAGCCGTCAGCGGCGGCGCTTGCGTGCGGCATGGCGGTTGCGGCACTGACGGCGGCGGCCATTGCGTTCGCGCTACGCAGAGTTTGGACCGGAGAGATTCTGGCGGCGCTCGCCGTGGCGGCAATCCCCGCGGCCCTGCTGCTGGACATCCTTCCACGAGCCGCGGGCTCCTACACGATTCAGGGCGGGGCGCGCTACTACGGCATCGGTAACGAGTACGGCGGGTTCTTCGTTGGGGCGGCGTCTTTTCTGGCCGCGTCGGCCGCCGTGCAGCGGCACAGATGGGGGCGGAGGCTGGGACTCGCCGGACTCGCCGCGGCCGCGCTCTTCTGCGGGGCGCCTGCGCTTGGCGCGAATGCAGGCGTGATGCTGGGAGCGCTTGCCGCCTGCGCGGCGTACACCGTTCTTGCCCTGCCCAAGGGACAGCGGGGCAGAGCAATCCAGATTGTGGCGATCGGGGCGGTTCTGGTGGCGGCTGTCGCAGTTGGCGACTCACTTCGCCCCCCGGAGCAGCAATCGCACGTGGGGCGCGCCGTGAACGCGATAGCACGGCAGGGCCCGGAAGCGGCGTTCCAGATCATTGCCCGCAAGGCCGATCTGAACCTGATGCTGCTCGGCCACAGCCCATGGTCGGTGCTGCTGGCCGCATCGGTGGCCGGAACGCTGCTGGCGGGGCATCTTGCAGGCCGCCGCGGAGGCGAAACCTGCTCCCTGCGTGAGGGGACTCTTTGGGCCGCCGCGCTCGCCCTTCTGATGCTGAACGATTCGGGGGTACTGGCGGCGGGGGCGTGCGGAATCTGGCTGTTCGCGAGCAGCGCCGCGGACGCCGCCGGGGCGCCGGGGAGCGGGTCTGATGCGGCCCCGCGACCACCGGGGAAATAAAACCGGATTTGTTGCCGGGAAAGGGAATGTTTTCGGCCGGGAGTTGGTAAACTAAGCTGGTGCACGATTAGCGGAAAAGCGTCTTTTCGGGTGAACCAAAGAGGGTGTTTCCGTCGTCTATATAGTGGTAAGGCGATGGAAGCAGGGCTTTTGTGCGCCGCCTTCGCAGAAAATGGCGATGGGCGGAACGGATTTTTACGCCCGGGCGCTTTGCCGTAAGCATCGTAGCAACGACGAAAGGAAGTGCGAGTGTTGAGACTGGCCTCGAACCACAAACAGTACGATAAGGACAGCGCCGACAGCCAGGCGCTGAAGGCCCGGCGCGAGGACCAGATCAACAACAGCTCCACCCGGACCTGCCTTCCGCCCGTCGGGCGCCGCAGCCTGCTCACTCACGAGCAGGAGATCGCGCTGGCCAAGCGCATCCGCAGCGGCGACCTGAAGGCGAAGCAGCAGCTCGTCGAGTCGAACCTCGGCCTGGTCATCAGCATCGCTAAGAAGCACGACTTCCGTGCCATCCCCTTCGAGGACCTGGTGCAGGAGGGCGTCATCGGCCTGATGAAGGCGGCCACCAAGTTCGATCCCACCAAGGGCTACAAGTTCAGCACGTATGCGACGCACTGGGTGAAGCAGACCATCAGCCGGGCCATCGCAAACCAGAGCCGGACCATCCGGGTGCCCAACTACCTGGCCGCGGCGCTTCGCAAGATGGAGCACGTGCGCTCGACGCTGGAGAGCGAGCTTGGCCGGCCGCCCACCAACGAAGAACTGGCGAAGGAGACCGGGGTGTCCGTCCGGCGGCTGCTCGACCTGCAGAAGGTCGCCGCCGAGCCGGTCAGCCTGGAGAGCCTCGTCTCTGCCGACGCGGAGACCCCGCTCGTGCAGCTTCTCCCCGACCTGAACGTGGAGGACCCGGAGCAGTGCGTGCTCGTGAGCGCGACGCGCGAGGCGAGCGAGCGGCTCCTCGACTGCCTCGAAGACCGCGAGCGCCAGGTGATCGCCAAGCGCTTCGGGTTCGAGGGCGGGCGCGCGCGCAGCCTGCAGCAGATCGGCGGCGAGATGAACCTCTCCCGCGAGCGCGTGCGGCAGATCGAGCTTAAAGCACTCAAGAAGCTTCGCGACGCGGCTCGGGGCAGCCAGCTCGCCGAGCAGGTGAAGTAGACAAACAGAAGTCAGACGTTTGAGATGCGAGAAGGCTCCGGAGGAATCCGGGGCCTTTTTCGTGCGCCCGCGAAACTCAGACAGCCTGCATACGCGGAAGCGAGGCTACAGAGCGAGAGGGGTGCGGAAGTCCAGCCGGCCCTCTGCCGAAGTCCGGTTGCCGATGGACGGGTTGGAGTTGTCCCACTTAGTGATTTCGCCCGTGAGGGTCAGGAACTTGTCCACACTGACCTGGCGATCAAGCTTGAGCCTGAGCGAGGTGCCCGAGACCGATCCGTTGGGCGTTCGGGAACTGTCGCGGCCGACATAGACGTCCACGACCATCCCACGCGCCGCCTGACGCTGCAGGCCGAGGCTGCTCTTGATGACGTCGGTCTTCGCCTGGAAGTTCTGGTTGTGCGTGCGGTCGAACACCAGGTTGAGGCTGCGGGCAATCCGCGTGGTTAGCTTGGCCGATCGGGACACGGTCAGCTCGGCCAGACCGTTCGGAAGCTCCTTGTACTGGTTGACCGTGTACGCGAACTGCGTGGTCGGCGACAGCCGCATATCGGCCGCGATGTTGCGGAACGGCTGAAGCGTGCCCGTGCCCGTGTCTTTGTCCTTGTAGTACAGGTCCACGTGGTACCACTTCTTCGGGTCCGGGTCAGTCTTGAATCTGTATCCGCGCGCCAGCGGCCGCTTGCCGTTACTCAACTGCAGGTGCGACATCTCCACACCGAGGACACTCTTGCCCCACACGGCATCCAGCTTGAGGCCGCGCGTGAAGGTTGACACGCCGTTGCTCATGCTCGAGGCCCCGTACTCACTCGTCAGGTTCACATTCGTAAACGGGCCGAACCGGTTCGAAACCTTGCCGCCGAGCGAAAGCAGGTATCCCCCGCCCTCGCCGGCGAAGTTCGTGGACCGGCGAGTGCCCTCGGCGCCGAGGTTAAGGCCCTTGCCCATAACCCACTTCATAGCGACCTTCGAGACCTCTTCCGACGGGTCGGCGCCGCGGTCCACGCTCGACTGACTGGCGCTCAGGGTGAGCGACTTGCCGAGAAGACTCTGCACGCTGTACCCTTCGGAGTTCTCGTAGGCCCCCGTCATGTGCTGCACCTGACGCGCGTCATAGCTGATCCACGACGGCCGCGCCTTGTCGGTCTCGAAGTGCTGGGCGTTTGTGATCGTCCCCGTGCGCTCCGCGCCGCCGGTTTGGGTTATGTTGGCGTCGTAGGAGGCGCTGACAAACCACTTGTTCTTGAAGCGCTGTTCCATCGAGCGGATCTCACGCAGGGCCCCGCTCATGACAAGCCCCTCCGACATATGCAGCGACTCGTTGTGCTGGAACACGAGCTTCGTGCGGTCGGAGGGCGCGTAGACCAGATTCAGCACGTCCTGCCTTCGCTCGCGCAGCTCCGACGGATTGTCGGCGCGCATAAGGAGGCTGTCGAGCTTCAGCGACTTCGAGAGCTGGCCGCCGAGCGCCAGGTTGTACCTGGTGAACCCCCGCTCGTCGGCCATCTGCTTCTTCAGCGGATCCGCGAGGTCGCCAACGCGCGTGAAGGTGGGCGAGATGGACTGGTACGCGCCCTTGAAGTTGATGTACTTGCCCGCAAGCCCCAGGCTGGCCTTCGTGACACCGCCCGTTTCGCCGCTCACGTTCGAGTAGTCCCCGGTAAGAGACAGGCCCGACACCTTCGCGCTCAGCCCGCCGGTCACCTGGTCCATCCCCGACTGATTGCCGAAGCTCTGCGCCTCACGAGGGGCAAGGGCGCCGAGTTTGCTGAAGCCGGGGTCAATCGTCTGGTACGCCATCCAGGCCTGCCACTTCGGCGCGGCGAGCGAGAAGACACTGCGATCCACAGCGCCCTTGCCGTCATCGAGTGACATCATCGAGAACGTGCCGGTGAGCCCCTTGCTGAAGCTCATGTGCATGTTCAGCATGTTTCTGGAGAGGCCCGCTTCCTTCGCGGCCGCTGCCCGGTCGGCATCGGTCACCTGCCCCAGCGTGGCGTTGGGATCAAACTGCTTGATGGTGCTGAGGGCGATCTCCGAAAGCTCGGATTTGCTGAGGCTCGCCATCTTCGTGAAGCCCGGATCAACGCTCCTGACAAAGCCCGTCACACCGAACCGCGGGGTGCTGTAGGCGAGCTGTATGGACTCCATGCTGCCCGAGGAGTCGTAGACGCGCGTCCAGCCCAGGCGGTTCCACGGGCTGCCCTTCGGCATCGCCTGCGACGGCTGCATCTGCAGCGCAGCCGACAGTCGCCTGACGCCTTTCTCCTTCTCGAGCTGGTCCACGACTTCTTTCGCCAGCACCGACTGCTCCCGCAGAGTTGCGAAGCCGGTGAAGTTCTTGCCAATGTCCTGGTAGCCAAGCTCGAGCCGGGTGGACGAACCAAGATCGGCGCTGGCCTTCTGCACCATGATATGGTCGCTGACCGGCGCGGCCTTGCCTTTGCCGGACGATGCTTCGAGCAGGCTCTGGGCGGCGGCTCCCTTGCGAGGGTCGGACACGTAATACATGCTCTGAAGGCCCGCCCCGCCCAGGTCGAAGTCCATCTTCATGCCAAACGTGAGCGTGTCGAAGGGGAGGCCGCCCTTGGCGTCCGCGCCCCGGTATGCGTGCAGGAAGCTGGCCCTGCTCGAACTGCCCCCCAGGCCGGGCATAAATGGCAGGCCGACCAGGCTGCGCGCGGCGGTTCCGCCCTCGCGGTAGCGGTAGGACACGTGGATGGTCTGGGAATGAGATATCGCCTCGCCGAAGCTGAGCGCTCCGCTCATCGGATCGATAAAGTAGTCGCGGTTCCGCACCATGTGGCGGCCGTCCACGTTCACGCTCACGGAGTTCGCCACTACCCCTCCGCGCGACAGGACATATCCGGCCGGAGTGCCGTTTCCGCGCAGGTTGTCAAAAGCGTTGCCGAGCTTCTCACTCGCCGCGGCCTTCTCCTCCGTCTCTTCCAGAGCCGCCGACAGCGAGTCCGCCCCGACGCCGGGCCGGCCCGTGCTGCCCCAGAGCAGACGCGGCGAATCCCCTGCCCCCGCGACAGGCGGACAGAGGATCAGCATCAGAAGTAAAATTGTCCCGAACACTCTTCTGGACATTACATTGTTGAGCGGTCTCGCCCCCGGAGCCCGGAGGCGTAGACCATGATTATCAGAATCTTGCCTGCCAGAACTTGATAGTTACTTTGTTTCCGGGCGCGACTTCCGCGAACCGGACGGCCGCGGCGCGCTCCTCGCGCTCTCTGGCAATCTCACGCACCCGCTGCGACAGATCAACCTCCTCGCCCTTGAAAACCCCGGGCGGATCTACCCGCGCCAGACGAATGGTTCCGGCGGCGGGGGCAGGAACACTGGCATCTTTCGCCGGCGCCTCCACCTCCGGGCTCTCGATGATCGCCGGAAGCAGGTCGGAGGGCGCCGATGGCGCTTTCGGCTTCTCCTGGACAGGTCCGGGCAGAGGCAGGCGCGCTACCTGAACGGAAGCGGGCGGGGCCTGCTTTACAGCCGCGGGCGCCCAGTTTTGCAGCGGCCGCGGTGACACGCGTACGGACCGGGCGGCAGAGGCATCGGCCACCGCCGCGCTCAGCGCCTGTTCGCCAACGCGGGACGCCTCGCGCGCAATGCGGTCTGACGGCGCCGCAGCCTGAACGCGCGCCGTTGCGACTGGAGCTGCAACATCAACCGGCGCTCTGTGCGACGCTGACCACGCCAGCGCCGCGATTGCGCAGGCGCCTGCCGCCGCGGACAGCGCGCGCGCGGGGACGCCGAGATGTCCGAACACGCCCGCCGCGCGAGACCAGAGGCTCACGCGCCCGTACGTGCCGCGGGCGATGCGGTCGCGAAGTCCCGCCGGCGCGGCCGCTTCGGCAAGCGGGACGGCCGCGATAGCCTTCTCGTACTGCTTCAGCTCCTTCGCGCAGGCGGTACAGGACCGGACATGGGCGTTGACGGCCGTCTGCTCGTCCGGGGTGAGCGAGGCATCGGCCGCAAGCGGAAGCAGGCTGGCGAAGCTCTGGCAGTCGCCGCTCGCGGCGACCGCGGCAGTCGCGGCGACCGCGGCGAGGATGCCCTGCCGCAGACCGGCGGGCGGCTCCGATTCGGCCAGAGCGCACGCGCCAGACAGCGCGCGAAGCTCACCCAGCGCCTCACGGCACGCCTGACACGATTCGACGTGCTGCTCAACGAGCAGGCAGGAATCGGCATCCAGCGCGCCGTCCACATAGCAGGAAATCAGTTCGTCCATCATCTCGCAGGTCATGTTTGTGTGCCGCCCCCGGTGTTAACGCGGAAAAATGGCTCTGACGGGCGCTCTGCAAAGCGGCCCGTCAGTAGTTCAGACACGCGAGAAGGGGAAAAGTAACAGCGTTTTTTCGGTGATTTGCGCGCGCGGGCGAATGCCCGGCCTTCAGAAGAGCCCGGCGGCGCGGCCTGCCGGACCGCCCGGGAGACTATCTGGACAGGGCGTCGAAGATGCCTTCCTTCATGAAGATGCGCTTGACCGCGTCGGCGCTCGTGGTTCGCCGGAGAACGATCCGGCCATCCGCGCGCCGGAACCAGAGGAAGCCGGCCGCCTCGCCCAGTTTGTCCATCGCCTCGGAGAACGAAGTATTCGACTCCTTGATGGTGAGCGTCCTGCGAGCCCCGACGGGGTCTTTCGGCGGCTTGAGGTACTTCTGGACGTCCTTCTTCAGGTCTTTGAGACGCGCCGCCTGTTCGGCGGGAGACATCTGCGAAATCTGAAGCAGGTCCTGAGCAAGCCGCCTTGCTGCTTCCGTCAGTTCAGCAGTAGGATCAGCCGCCACATCCTGGTCCGAGCGCTTCTCGAACACGCTCAAGAGCTGCCGGGCTGCTTCCAGCGGATCGGCGTTCACGAGATCCCAGTTCAGGTTGTCACCGAACCGCGTGATGACGATCTTGTCCGCGCGGCCTTCGGTCTTCTGGAAGAAGTACGTGCCGCGGTCCACCCGGTACGCGAGGCCCGTGCCGTTGCACAGCGAATCGAGCACCGTGTCGAACGGCACATTGCGCGCGGAGAGCGTAACAGTGATGTCCTCGGGAACCGAGTTGTCAATCTTGAACGTCGTGTCCTCGGGACCGCCCTGCGCCCACAGCATCTGCAGCGCCGTGCGGATGGGCACGCTGTTCAGCTCAATCGTAATCCTCTTGCCGCCCGCCGCGCTACACGCGGTTGCCAGGATCGGCAACAGGACGAGAGCCAGGCCGGTTGTTCGGAATGCTGTTCTCAGTATCATTGTTCTCCACGTCATCGGGCGGCGGGAAATGCAGGACAATGTGCGCCCTGACGGAACCATCCGCCGCGTACGTGCGCCGGACGGATACTTCGGAAACCTGAGCCCCCGACACGGGGTCGTGGGCAACCGCGCAATAGTTGACCGCCGGCCGCGACGCGACGACCATCACGCTCTGCTCGACCTCGGTCGCGGCTGCGTCCGGCAGCAGATCTGCAGGCGATTCGAGCACGGGCGCTGCGGCAACAGGCGCTGGCGCAATGAATCTCACCGCGCGAGCACGCGGCCGCACAGGACTCTGCGCAATCCGCACGGCAGGACGCTTCGCCGGCGCGGGACGCCTGATTTCCGCGACCGCCTTCGGGATCGCAGCCGCGGCAGAATCGGGCTGAACGGCGACCGGCGCGGGAGTGTTCGACGGGGCAACAACGGCGGTTCTGCCGGACTCGAGGCCACTGTCCGCCACCTCACCATCGGGCTGCAACGAGCCCGGCCGCAAAAAGCTGAAAGCAAGAAGCCCCGCAAGAGCGGCGCCCGCGACTGGCGCGGGAAGCCAGAGCCAGCGCGCCCTGCGGCGGCGCTCTTCGTCCTGACGGATTCGGGCGCGAACGGCCGCGAGCGCTGGCCGGGGTTTCAGAGGGTTTCCGAGCAGAAGCAACGCTTCGTGCGCCCGCTGAAGCTCGCTCAGCTCGCGAGCGCACGCGGGGCAGGTCCGGATGTGCTCCTCCACCCCCGCTCTGTCGTCCAGAGACAACTGCTGGTCTATGTAGGCGGAAAAGCTGGTTTTGAAGGTATCACACGTCTTCATTGCTGTCGCCGCCGGATGCGAGTGGCGCATCGGCGGAATCTCCGGGCCACACGCCCTGGAACGCTTTGCGCGCCCTGTGCAGCATCATTTTGACCCGACCGGCCGTGCTGTTCATTGCGCTTGCGATCTCCTCGTAAGAAAGACCACCATAGTATCGGAGAATCAGCGCTGTGCGATAGTGCTCCGGGAGCATGGCGAGGGATGAGCGGACCAGAGACTCGGTCGCCCGGCCGTCCGCACCATCGTCCACGGACGGCTCGACGATGATCTCCTCGAGACTGGAAGCAGGTTTGCGCCTGCGGGAGATGTCGAGACACTCACGCACGGCGATGCGATAAAGCCAGGTGGAGACTTTGGAGTCGCCCCGGAACTTTTTCAGCGCGCGGTAGGCGGCCAGGAATGTCTCCTGCATGGCGTCTTCCGCATCCTCAGGACTGGAGACGATGCCCATGCAGACGTTGTAAATGAACTCCTCGTGCCGCCCGACGAGAGTGTCGAAGGCGGCATCGTCCCCTGCCTGGAAACGCGCGACCAGCGCGTAGTCAGGATCTCCCGCCAACCTCGTGCCCGCCGGATTCAACAGAGTTGCATTTGCCATGGTCTCGATGAACAAGGCCCGAAGGCCTTCCTCCGTCACTGACTATGACCATACAACCGCTCCCAAAGTTTTGCCGCATGTGCAAGACGAGGTAAAAATCACAGCCCTCGCGGGAGCCCTGCCGGTTCGGCGCAGCGGCTCCGGCGCCTCTAGCCTTCCGGGTAC
Organism: Armatimonadota bacterium; assembly: GCA_019136435.1. Lineage (GTDB taxonomy): Bacteria > Armatimonadota > UBA5829 > DSUL01 > DSUL01 > JAGVUD01. The sequence continues at coordinate 13,295 of JAGVUD010000139.1, forward strand.
AGAATCCTGCCGCAGGACTCACAGATAACGATGTCGTCCTTCGCTCTGGCATCGCGGATGAGGTAGCCCGGAATCTGGATGTTGCAGGCGCCGCAGTTTGCCCCGGCAACAGGCGCGACCGCGACGTTCGCCAGCTTCGCGCGCAGCCCTTCGTACTTCCTGTAGAGCGCGAAATCCATGTCGCTGACCTTCTCCGCCTGCGATTCGCGCGCCTTGCGCGCACCGGCAAGCTGCTCCTCCAGCTCGCCGCGCCGGGCGGCTGAGCGCTCCAGCGTTTCCTTGAGTTCCTGCTCCGCCTCCGCCAGAACCTGCCTGGCACTGGCATGGGCCTCCCGGGCCGAGGTCTGGTCCTCCATCAGCTCGAGTTCGCGTGTCTCGAGGCGGTCGCTGTTGCGCTTCAGCATCTCGACCTCCTGCTCCATGGCATCCAGCTCTTTGGGGTTCGTGACTTTTCCGGAGTAGAGGCGCGACTCGTAGTCTTTGCGCTTCGCCTCGGTCGACTTGATGTTCAAGTCAACGTCGGTCAGGTCGGCCTCGATCTTCTGTAGCCGCGCCTGCGCGTGCTCGGCCGCTTCCTTCGCCTCGTCCCGGCGCCGAAGGGTCTCGGCGCCCGTATCGAGCCTGGCGAGCGAGCGCTCGAGTTCGAAGATCTGCGTGTCCAACTGCTGCAGAGCCCAGAGATCCGGCAGGGCCTGGTTCATAAACGACTCCTTGTGAATGGTGAGAGCGGAGTCATTGTAACCAGCGGGAGAACTCGCGTCAAACTGGGTGGCCGGGCGCAGGCGGCCAGGATGGCGCGGGCAAGGACTAACGCGCGCCGCGTCGAAGAAGAAGCAAAGGCCTGCCTGACGCGCGGTGCGTGCCTCCCGAGGTGCGCCGGACGTCATAATCCATAAAGGGCTTGTGCCCGGCGGGGTTTGTAGTGCAGTATACTAGAGGAGACTGCCGCGAGCCTGCCCCGGCCGGCTTGCACGAGCGTGGGTGGGCATCAACTGCCGGCCAGGAGCCGGGGCAGACGCCCCCGGACGGCCGCGCTGGAGGACTTGCATTGGTTTTTTCTTCTAGAACTATCAGAACCGTGCTGATCGCCGCCTTCGCCGCTTTCGCGGCAGTTCAGGCAGGCGCTGCGCCGGTTCCCGATTTTACTTTTCTGCAGGTGTCCGACCTGCACGCGCCCATGGCACAGAGCCGTGAAACCCTCACCAGACTGCCGGGACCGGACGTCGTGGAGCTTTCTGCCTTCGGGACCACCAGTCCGAAACCGTCGTTTGTGCTCGCAACCGGCGACCTGACGGAGTTCGGAGGCGGGAGCGGGTGGTTTGCGGAGTATCAGTCCTATTTCAAGGACTCGGGCCTCCCCGTCTACAACGTTCTCGGCAACCACGACAACACCTGGCATGCGGGCATCAGGGACCTGCGCAACCAGGGGACCGCCGGGTACTACTCGTTTGACCGCAACGGCTGCCACTTCGTGGCTCTGATGTCGGCCACGACGCAGGACCCCCGTCCGTCGTTCGGAGAGGAACAGATCGCGTGGCTCGCGGAGGATCTGAAGAAGGTCGGGCCGAACACGCCTGTCTTCATGTTCTTCCATCATCCCGTCGGCGGCAGTGAGTTCGCCAGCCTCTACGACCGTGACAGGCTGCTCGACACGCTTCGGGCCAGCAATGTGGTTCTTATGATGACGGGGCATTCGCACGGAAGCCGCTACGACGACGTCGCCGGGATTGACCAAATTCAGGGCGGGAGCACCTTCGGAGGCAACGCCGGAATCACATTCGTGAGCGTGAAGGACAACACCCTGCGCGTCGCCTATCAGCGGCACGTGGACCCCAACCCGTCGCAGAAAGTCTTTGAGAAGCCCCTGCAGGAAGCGTCGCTGTACCCGAACGTGAGGCTTCTGTCGCCGCGCCACCGCCAGACTATCACGAAGCCGCAGATGTCCATCAAGGCTTCGCTTCTGCCCGCCGCATCGGCAAAGAAACTGCCGCCCATCCAGAAGGCGAGCTTCACGGTGGACGGCGAGGTCAACGGGGATCTGACCATTACCGCGGACAGCGGCGGATACGACGCGGAGGGGCAGGTGCAGCTTGCCGGGCTGCTTCCGGGTTCGCACTACCTGAGAGTGACGTTCACGGCCGAGGGGCGGGAGTTCACGAGGAGCTGCCAGTTCTATCTGGACGCCCCGGGATCGCGGACCGGCTGGCGGAAGTACATCGCCGCATCGAGCAAGGCGGCGCCGGCTGTAGCCGAGGGCAGGGTTTACATCGCGGACAACGCAGGCTACCTGCGTGCCCTGGAGACTTCCCGCGGCAACGAGCTGTGGAGCGTCCAGACGGGCGCGGAGATTCTTGCCGAGCCGCTGGTGGCAGGCGACAGAGTGATTGCCGCCAACGGGCTGGGCAAGGTTCTGGCGTTCTCGACGGCCGGCAAGAAGCTGTGGGAGTTCACGGCGGGCGACGCGGTCTACTCATCGCCCGTGCTGGCTGACGGCAAGGTTGTTTTCGGCTGCAATGACGGCAAGCTGTACGCGCTTGACGCGGCGACCGGCGCGAAGCTCTGGACGAACGAAGACGGCGAATACTCCATCGAGTCGAAGCCGTTCGTTTCGAACGGGAAGGTCTATTACGGCTGCTGGGATCAGTATGTGCGCTGCGTGAACCTTTCGGACGGAAGCCTGGTCTGGAAGGTCCTCGGCGAAGGCCCCGCTACTATAGCCCCGGCGATGCGATGCCCGTGGTCGTGGACAACAAGGTCTTCGCGGCCGACCGTAGCTACCGGATGATTATTCTGGACGCGGCGACCGGAGAGCGGATCAATGCGCTGAGCGGCGTGGCGGCGGCCGGGCCGTCGGCGGATGGCAAGTCGGTGTACCTGCGCAAGACCACCGGCGATCTCGTGAAGATCAACAGCCAGGGGGAGGCCATCTGGAGCGCGCCGGCCGAGCTGAACGCGATTCCGACGGCCCCGGCTGAGAAGGACGGCGTCGTGTTCGTGGCGAGCGCGCGCGGCAAGGTCTCGGCGGTAAATGCAGCCGACGGCAAGATTCTGTGGCAGTATCAGGCGTCGCCGCAGCTCTTCGTGATGTCATCCGTAGCGAGCGACGGCAAGAACGCCTATGTGACAGCATTCGACGGCACGGTCTCGGCGATCAAGGTTCCTTGACGCTTCGTGCCTTCAAGCCCGCGAGCAGTCTTCGGCAGGCTCCGCCGCCGAGGACTGCTTTCTGGGCGGTCAGCTTCGTTATCCTCGCCTTTTCCGTCGCGCTTGCGCTGTTGCCGCCTGCTCTTGTGAAGATCAAGCCCGAGATGGGGCTGACGACCGGGCAGGCGGGTCAGCTCAGCGGAGTTCTGTTCGCGCCGTTTCTGGTGATGGTCTTTGCGGGCAACTACGCGTCGCGATTCGTGCCGAAGGGCACGATAGCGGCGGTGGGGTGCGCTTTTCTGGTGGCGGGGTGCGCGGCCGCCGGAATGTGCCGCGACTATTCGGGCCTGATGGCCGCGGCGGCTCTGCTGGGGATGGGATCGGGGCTCATCGAGCCTACCGCGCCCGCCCTGATCGGCGGCCTGTGGGAAGGCCGTAAGCGCACGGCGGCGATGAACTACAGCCAGGTCTCTTTCGCGGCGGGGTCCATCGGCATTCCGGTGGGCATGGCCGCGCTGATTGCCGCGGGTGGCAACTGGCGCGCGGCCTTCTGGGCCGGAGCGGCGGTTTGTTCGCTCAGCGGCCTGTGGATGGTCGCCAGCGGGACTGTTCACGCCGGATATGAGCCGCCCGGGAAGAGCGAACGGAGGGCCGTGCTCGACGGCTTCGCCCTGCTGCTCATCGCAGCGATGTTCGCGTACGTCGCGGCCGAAGTGTCGGTGTGCTACTGGCTGCCGTCCTACTTCCAGCAGGTTCTGAACGCTCCGGACGCGATGGCGGCGGCGACCAACGGCGTGTTCTGGACCGGGGCGATAGTCGGCCGGCTCGCGGCGGGGTACTTCAGCAAGACGGCCGGCGATGTCTGGCTGCTGAGGTTTTCAGCCGTCGCGGGCACCCTGATCATGCTGCTCTTCTGGACACTGGACACTCCCGCAACGGGGATGGCGGCGACGGCCCTCATCGGGCTGGCGTTCGCCTGCATCTGGCCGACGATCCTGAGCTACGCCGGGCACGTTTACGGGGCGCGGCTCGGGCAGGTGTTCCCCTGGATCATCGCGGCGGGCGCTTTCGGCGCCGCCGCGGGCCCGGTCATCGGCGGCGGCGCGGCGGCGCGGTTCGGACAGCACGCGGGTTTCCTTGTGAACCCCATCTTCTTTGCGCTCATCTCCCTGATTGTGATCGCCGCGCCGGGGCGCGAGAAGTGGGCGCGCCCCGGCGCGTAGAGGTCAGCCGCCCGGAGGCAGAGGCGGAGGCGGCGCTGAGTTCGGCGCAAGAGCCTCCTCCCAGTTGACCCGGCCCGTAAGCTGCATCATCACGGCCAGCGTCACGATGGCGCCGATAGTGATCGTCAGCCCGGTGTACCCCTCGAAGAAGAACGCATAGGCGAAAAGCACCAGGAACACGAACTGCCACAGTCCGGCCGTCAGCACGGCGAAGCGCCAGTCCACGACGAGACGCACGTAGGAGATCACGAGCACAAGCGAGACGGCGGCGGCGATGAGGAAAGCCGGCATCGGCGTCAGATGATCCACGACGTAAGAGAACAGCAGGTGGAAGGCAAAGAAGCCTGCCGCCAGAAAGGCGTAATGCATCGGATGCAGCCTGATTCCCCGCACAGCGCCGATGATCAAGAGCACCGCGAAGAAGAACAGCAACGACACCGGGGCGAAGAAGCTGAGGCGCGCGGCAAGCGGCCCGGGGTTGAGCTTCTCTGGCATCTGGACTCCGATGTTGAAGCCCGAGACGAGGTTGACGTAGTCCCAGTTCATCTCCCAGCCGTCCGCAGTGCGGCGCTTGGCGGTGGGAGACACCGTGCCC
>JAGVUD010000197.1 GCA_019136435.1 Armatimonadota bacterium
GTTCAGGGTGTGCTCGAAAACATCAAGAACCGGCTCGCGTCCGAACTTCGAAAGTCGTACGACATCGGAAACGCCCCCGCGAGCCTCGAGTATCAGTTCCTGACGGGAGACATCTCGCGCTACGAAGCCGAGAAACTCGCAGCACAGGCGCGCCGCAACGGCATCGAGAGGCTCGTCCGCCAGGCGCGAAACCAGCTCGCCGGCCTTCCCGAGATCGAGTCGGAATACAACAGCCTGAACATGGACTACAGGGCCGCGCGCGACGCGTACATGGACCTGAAGAACAAATACAGTCAGTCCAGGCTGGCCGTCAGCATCGCCGAGAAGCAGCGCGAAGACAAGATGGGCATCGGCCTCATAGACCCCGCGCTCACCGCCGATGAGACTCCCGGTTCCAAGTTCCAGAAGAAGAGCGTCAAAATGGCCATCGCGTTCATCATCGCGCTCATCGTCGGTGTCGGGCTGGTGCTCTTCGTCGAGGGGATGGACACCTCCATCCGCGATGTGGATCAGGTTGAAGACCGCTATCAGCTTCCCGTGCTCGGTGTTATCCCGGCCCTTCGCGAAGCTGCCGTGAAGTCTGGCAGCGTGCTTGTACTGCGCGATTCGCCGAACAGCGTGTTCGCCGAGCCCTATCGCATCATGCGCGCCAATTTCATGGCGCTCGCCGAACGCACGGGCGTGCGAAGCGTCATCATCACGAGCACCCTGCCGGGCGAGGGCAAAACCACCACCGCCGGAAACTTCGCCGCGAGCCTTGCCGAGGCCCACAAGAAGGTCATCCTCATTGACGCCGACCTTCGCAACCCCTCCTTGCACCGCAACTTTGGGGTGCGCAAGAATCCGGGGCTGTCCGAGTATCTTGCCGAAGAAGCCACGCTGGAGGACGTGCTTTACCCGACCACCATCGAGAATCTGCTTCTCATCTCGGCGGGCTCCATTCCTGAGAGCCCCGCGCGGCTTATCAGCAGCCAGAGGATGAAGAACCTGCTCGAGGAACTCACGCAGCAGGCGGAGTATGTCGTCATAGACACCCCGCCCGCGGTCGCCTTCAGCGACGCCATGGAGTTGGGTTCGGTCGCGGACGCGATGATTCTCGTCGTGGGCGCGGGTTCCAAACTCGAGTCTGCTCATTTCCACGCTCGCACACAGCTTGCCAATGCTCACGCCGAGCTCGTGGGCACCGTGCTGAACCGCGTGCAGCCGGGCAACGTGGACAGCTACCGGTACGCGAGCGGCTACTATGCCAAGTATAACGGGCGCGATGGCAAGGCTCTTCCGCCCGCCACGCCAAAGGAGCCCGAGGCGCTTCCCGAGGCGCCGTCTGAGGAGGTCGAGGCCTGACGGGCAGGCTGGCCGCGGTGTTCTTGCGTCCCGATTGTTCGCCGTGCCGCGCTGTGACGGCGGCTAGCCGCGCGCCGCGGCAGGCCCTCCGCTGATGTCCGGCGGCGCGCAATCATCCGAGCCGCCGAACAGCGCGCTGGCTGAAAGACAGCGGGGCGACCTCGGCAATCGCTTCACTCTGAACGTCCTCTCCAATTACGCCGCCCTGACCGTGAACCTGGTCGTCGGGCTGTTCCTGACGCGGTTTCTGGTGTATCGGCTCGGCGACGAGATGTACGGCGCGTGGGCGCTCATCGGCTCGGTGATGATGTATCTGGGGCTTGTGGACCTGGGTTTCGGGTCGAGTATCCAGAAGTATATGGCTGAGTTCGCCGCTCACGGGGCCGAGGCGAAGATCGGGCGCCTCCTGTCCACAACTCTGGTCTTGTTTTCGGGCCTCGGGCTGGCGCTTCTCATTCTTGCCTTCGTTGTGTCGCCGCTCATCGGCACCGTGTTCCAGATCTCCGCGGGAAGTGTGGACGAGGCGCGCACGGCGCTCATTCTTATGGGCCTCGTCCAGGGTATTGCTCTGCCGCTCGGGGTGTTCAACGGGGCGCTCGTCGGGCTGCAGAGGATGGATCTGAACAACACGATCTCCGTTGCCGGGACGGGCGTCATTGTCGTCTTTGTGGTGAATCTCGTGAACGCCGGGTGGGGTTTGCCGGGCATCTGCATGGCCTATCTCGTCGTCACGCTCCTGTCGGGGATGGTGCGCTTCCTCTGCGTCCGGCGGCTGCTCCCGGGAATGCGGCTGTCCCTCTCCGGATACGACCGGTCGCTCGTCCGCACGACCTCCGCGTACGGCCTCACGTTCTTCGGGCTCAAGATTGCCCACTTCCTGAAATACAACACGGACAGCTTCGTTATCGCGGGGTTCCTCAGCACCGCGGCCGTGACCCCGTTTGCGGTGGCGAACCGTCTGGCGACAATGATACGCCAGATCGTCGAACAGGCGGTCGAGGCGTTGATCCCTGTCTTCTCTCAGCTCAACAGCCTGGAGGACACCGGGCGCATCCGGCTCATCTACATGCAGGCGGGTAAGGTCACGATGGGCATTGCGGCCCCCATCACGCTGTTCGTGTGCGCGTTCGCGCGCCCCATACTGCAGGCGTGGCTGGTGGATGTCCCGCGCCAGGCGGACGTGCTCACGGTCATTCTGGCGATCACTGTGTTTGCCAGCGTTGTGCCGGCAGTCAGCGTCAAGCTGATGCTGGGGGTGGCAAAGCACAGGACGCTTGCCATCATTACGCTCGTGGACTCGGTCGTAAACCTGATTCTGAGCATTCTGCTCGTGCGCCCGTACGGCCTGGTGGGCGTCGCCCTGGGCACGATGGTTCCTCTGGTCATCACGCATGTGTTCGTGTTTCCGTGGCTGGGTTGCCGGCTTATCGGCATGTCGGCGCCGGCGTTTCTCGGCGAGCTTGCGCGGGCCGCTTTTCTGCCGATGCTTCCCGCGGGAGCCGCAGTCTGGGCTCTTCTCACGTATGCGCGCCCCGGCAGCGCCGCCATGCTGCTTCTCGAGGCCGTCCTCATCGGGGCGCTGTATGTGGTGTTCTTTGCTTTGTGGTCGCTCGATGCGTCGGAACGCGAGATATACATTTCGCGTGTGCGCAAGCTGATTGCCGCGAAAGGGTGAGGCGTATGCGCGCGGGGGTTTATTGCACATCGTGGGAGTATGCGGGGGGTGGTGAAAAGCTGCTCGCGGTGACGGCGGGCAGGCTGGCCGTCGCGGGGTATGACGTCTGCCTCTACGGTCCGACTCCCCCGCCTGTCGAGCGCCTCCA
>JAGVUD010000010.1 GCA_019136435.1 Armatimonadota bacterium
CGGCCAGCGCCCGGATGTCCTTGGCGATGTAGGGATGGATGACGGCAACGTAGTTCATGCCGTCGAAGGTGGGCGCATTCGCGGCTTCCAGGCGGGTCACTACCTGCGCGATCATGTCCAGGGAAATCCCGCACCAGGTCGCGGCGGCGTTGGACAGCTCATGCCGCGCAGACGGCGTGGATACGTAGGCGTTGGCGGCCGTGGTGTTGATGGCATCCGCGTACAGGACGTTGGTGCCCTCCAGCAGCGCGGAGCGGATCAGCTTCTCGTAGGAGCGCCCGATGGACGCGCCCACTTCGGTCGTGATGCCCAGCACGACGTCCCGGTTGTGGTGCAGCTGCAGTTTTTTGGTGGTCGCAACGTACAGACCCATCTCGGTGAGCGTGGTCGTGACGACGGATTCGCCGAACTTCTTGCCGGCGGGGATCACGCCCTCGACGAGCGTGTCTGCATCAGGCAGGGTGTTCCACTTCTGCCACTCGACGATCAGGCCCTGGTTCGCGGGCAGCGTCTGCTTGTCGCCCAGCTGGGCAAAGCAAAGGTTGTCCCTTGCGTTGACAAGCGCAACGGTATCCCAAAAGGTTTTCATGCCGGGGGCGAGCGTGTTTACGGTGTCAAAGGCGTCTGTAGCGCCGGTGGCGGAGTTGATGTAGGTGCCGGTCGCGTTGACCAAATCGCCCGCTGCGGCGAAGTACTGGATGTTGAGCTTAATCATGGTGCTGTTGTCCTTTCAATCATGCCCTCCCGCGCTTTATCGCCTGGACCAGCTTGTCGAAACTCGCCCGGTCCTCGGTCGCCATCTTGCGGAAGTCGGTGTTTAGGTTTATCGGGCCTGTTGAGCTGGACAGGCCGTTCTCGCTGGGTCTGTTTGCGCCGGACGCCATCGCGCTGGACAGCTTCTGCGCCGTCTGCTCCGCTGTGTACTGCATCGCGCCGCCGATGATCTCGTCCCGGTGGACGACTTCGTAGGCTGTTCGCACATCCACGTTCACTCCGGGCTTGGTCAGCTCGAAGAAGCGAGGATTTTGCAGCTCCGTATTCAGGTCGAAACTGGGGTAAATCTGGCGCAGCGCGTCGCCCTGCGTCACAAGGTTATGGAAGTGCTTCTGCACCTGGGCTTCCTGCATCCGCTCTGCCTGCATCCGCTGAAGCTGCGCCTTGTCGGCCTCCAGCTTCTTCATCTGCTTGAGCGTGTCAACCGGGATGCCCCTTTGCAGCGCCTCGTCCTCGTACAGCGCGTCGTCGTCCGTGATCTTGGCAACCAGGCCTTCGTAGTCGCCCTCTTTCAATCCGTGTTTCTGAAGCAGCGCCTCCAGCGCGGGCGTGAGCTTTTCCAGCGTCTCCGCCGCCTGTTTCGTGTGCTTCAGCCGGTCCTGAACGATGGCGGAAACCGCCTTGCCAAAATCTTCCTTGTAGTCGCCCTTGACCAGCTCGTCAAAGGACGGCCTCTCTTTGGCAGGAGGGGTCTGCCTTTTGGCCTCGGCCTGCTGTGCCTGGATTTGCTGCACGGCCTGGGGCTGTTCGCCACCGGCCTGTTGTGCTCCGCCCAGGTTGACAGTAACCTTCCGGCCCGCCCTCGACTTGAACTCCAGCGCGGCGTCCGCTGGCCCTACGCCCGTGGTTGAAGTGCCCGCCGCAGGTGCGGCAGCAGCTGGGGCGCCTGCCCCTGCTCCGCCGTCCGGCGAGCGATACTTCACAACCAAATCCATCATGCTTGACTCCTTCTGCCCGTTGGTGGGCGATCCCACAAGCGACAGTAATGAGAATCGTGCGGGGATATCAGTCCCCCCATAGGGTTACGGACAAATCACAGCCAGTTTCGGTAATCTTCCTTGACGGCCTTGTAGAACGGCACAAACTCCGGTCGGATGCGCGTGATGGTGCCCTCGTCGTCCACGTGCAGTTCAACGAGCCACCCGCCCAGCGTCCGCCAGGACAGCCCGCTTTCGCGCAATGAAACAATCTCGCTCTCCCAAAGCTCCAAAACATCGCCCTCCGATATGCTCTTTACTCAGGCTGGCTGGCCTGCTGCGCCCGCTCCCGCGCCTTGCGCATCGTGCTGTGCTCTTCCGGCTTCTCCGGGTTGGGCCGCGCAAACCCAGGGCTGTGCCCGCCCGGAGGCACCATCGCGCCCTGCGGTGGCCGTTGCGGCCCCGCACTTTGTTGTCCCCCCTGCGGATTGATCCCCAGCATCTGAAGCAGCGCGGGCAGCTTCTCCGGCTCATAGCGGTCGGTCAGCCCAATCACGGCCTGCGTCAGCATCTGGATCAACTGCGCCGTCTGCTGACCCTGTAAAACCTTCTGAAGCACCTCATCGCGCCCGGGGAAATCCATCATTTCCAGCATCGGCACGACCATGTCGGCCATTTGAGGATTGAAAACGCCCATCCCAAACAGCTGCACGGCCAGGTCGTTCTGGGCCTGGCGGGAAAAGGGAGTCTGTTTCGCGGCACGCACCTGGATGTCGAACACCGGCAGGCGGTATCCCAGGCTGACCCCGAACGCCTGCCCCTGGTCCTGCGCCTTGATCCTCGCGTTGGAATACATGATAAAATTCTCCGCCCCGCGCTGACCCAGGATGCGGAAGGTACGCGGCACGTCGTAGAACTGGCGGATCCGTTCGATGACCTTGCCCACGATGCGCCGATAGGTGCGGTATGTGCCTTTCGTGCTGGCCTTGCTGGAGCGGCCTGCCGCTTCCTGCGCCGCCGCCTGCCCGGAGGCCGTGGTCATGCCGCCAGACCCGCCGTTCAGCACGTCCTGGTTCCCCGTGGTAAATTTCATCTCCTCAAGTTTTGACTGGTAAATCGAGATATAGTTGCCGCTCAACGGCATCACCTGCACCGGCACCACGTTGTTCTGCGTGATCGCTCCCTTGACATGGATCAATGGTTTCGTCCAATCCGCGAATTCTTCTTCGTTGACCGCGCCGGAATCGTCGATGAAATACCTCGGTGTCGCGCTCATCACGGCGTTTTTGACCAGTTGCTGCCCCAGTAAATCAATGGATTCCTGCGGGTTTTTGCCGATATCGATGTATCCCAGCCCCGCAGGCGTCCCCTCCACCGGGAACAGCGGGTCGAACTCATACGGATACTCCCCATCGTCGTACCACCCGCGCTCCGACATTTCCGGGTCGTTCTCGCTGGCGAACAGGATCTGGTCAC
>JAGVUD010000172.1 GCA_019136435.1 Armatimonadota bacterium
GAGCTCCTGCCCGGCCTGTTCGATGATGTCCTTTTCGTCCTTGCTCATATATTAGCCGTCAAAGCGTAACTGGCCGCCGTCGGCGGCGTTTGATTAAGGGTCACTGTCACACGCGCCCTCACTATACGGGCCCGGCCGCCTGCGCGGTCTCCGCCGGAGCCAGATACTTGTCCCGGTCCTCTGCCCTCAGCGTCCTCCAGATCAGAAACTGCTTGCGCAGGGTGTTGAGGAAGCGGCGGTTGACGCGCTTCCAGTTGCTTATGTCGCCCGATTCGCGCTTCAGCGTGACGCTGATGTCGTAGACGTCCTCCATGGCGGTCGGGGTCGTCTCCAGCCGCACCAGCTGACTCACGCCAAGGTCGAACGGCGCAAGCCACGCCTTGCACTCAAGAGCGTAGCCCTTGCCCCGAGCCGTGTCGAACTCATCCGCCTTCACGTCCTGCGTCACGAAGTCTCCAACGGAGTACTCCTCGTAAGCCCGGAACCACTCGCCGAGGAAGCTGTTCACTCCCACCGCCTGCTCGCCCGTCACCGAGAACGGCAGCGGAATCTGCCACGAATCGCCGTCCGTCTCCGGCACCTTCCACGACCGGTCAATGGCCGGCGTGGCGACTTCAGACGCCTTCCGGGCCGGATAGAGCGTCGAGAGCCAGACGATGACCATAACCAGCATCGTCGACAGCACCGCCGACATCGAGGAGAAGTTCAGCGTCAGCCCGGACAGGTAGCCCGTCTCGGCAAGGAACTTGCTTACGCCCTGACCTATCAGATACCCGGACACAGCGCCAAGGATGCCGTACACGGTGGCCTCCGCGAAGAACAGCACCGCGATATGGCTTGGCGACAGCCCGATAGCCGAGAAGATGCCGATCTCCCGCACACGTTCGTAAACGCTGTCGAGCATCGTCTTGAGGACGCTGAGCCCCGCGATGATGATCGGGATCAGGATGGTCCCGAAGCCCTTGCTCGATGACCCGCCGATGGAGCTGTAGCGGTAGATGATGTCGCCCTTGCCCGCGTAGAGGTTGAGGCCCAGACGCGGCATCAGGTTCGTGAGCCGCGACTGCACTTCTTCGGGCGACACGAAGTTGATGGCGATAGAGCGCAGCTCGCCCCCGAGGTTCACGAGTGTCTGATACGGGAGTATGAACACCGTGTCCGGGTCCATGTGCGTGTATTCGCGGAACCCGGCCTCCCCCATGCTCTTGGACTGCGCCTGCTGCTTGTTCATCAGGATGAAGTCCACAGGCGTGAGCGGCTCGCCGTCCAGGTCTTTCAGGTCGCGCAGCTTCTTTGCGCTGGCGATGCCGATGACTTTGTACGGCGCCCCGGCAAACCTCACCTCGGCGCTGCCGACCTGTCCCGCCGTCACACCCAGTTCCTTCGCCATACGTTCGGGCAAAATCACCGAATGAAGCTCGCCCGGGTTGAACCAGCGCCCCGCCACGAGAGCTTTCTGCGGCTCGGTGACCCTGCTCTCCTCGGCGGAGAGGCCCACGGCAGCCTTTGCGTCGTACCGCTTCAGTCCATTCGACACTGTGAGGAACGACTGCTCCCCGAGCGATGCCCCGAAGAACCAGGCGCGCGGAGCAACGGGACGGCGCCGGCCGAACTCGTCGTTCAGCAGGCGGTAGGCGGGCTCCTGAAGAGCCTCCCACATAGCAGTGCGCAGCATTATGCCCTGATAGTTCGGCTTGTTGGCTGTCGGGCGCACGTTGAAGCGGATCTCGTTAACGATGGACGTGAACGACAGCACGATGAACGTCACGAGGATGAGGCTGACGCAGGTGAGAACCGTTCGAGCTTTGCGGCGCCGCATATTCGAGACACCCAGCGAGAACGCCGCGGCGGCGACGCTGATGCGCCCGATATCGGCCCGGTGCACACCGCTGACCTGGCGGTTCAGCGCGCGGAGCTGTTCTTCGAACTTGCCCGTCACAAGGAAGATGACGAGCGCGGAGAGCACGAGCATGATGAACGCAAGGATGACGATCATCGGGCTGAGCGTGATCTCGAACGCCGGGTGAATGCGGCTGAAACCGAGCGTCACGATAATGAAGATCAGCGAGAACGTGATGAGCTGCCGGTTCAGGTCGGGCCACCCGAAGAACAGGCGCTCGAGGAAGAATGCGAACGGCAGCAGCAGGGCCATATAGAACAGAACGCCGCGCACAACGTCGGACGCCGTCCGCTGAACATCCGGGTAGGCCCTCGCGGCGAATCCCCACGCGCTGCGCGAGTACGACTCGAACGACTCGAAGTCCTGTGCCTTCAGCGCGTCCTCGGCCTTCGTCAGTTCGACTTTCGCCTGCTGGTGGAGCTTGTCGAGCCCCTGATTGATGATGCGGTACCGCGCGAGCCTCCGGATACGGAAGTCGTTCAGCGTCCACATGTCCTTCGCGGCTTTGTACGCCGTGTTGGTTATGATCGTTCCGTTGCCGACGTTGTATCCGTGGCCTTCGGCCTCGGCTGCGGTGTCGGACCCGGTCGAGTTCAGCAGCAGCAGACGCGTGGCGGCCGGGCCGGCGTCCATCAGGATCTTTATGTTGATGTCCGGCTCGGTGAAGATGACCGCGCCATCCTCAACGTGCGACACCATCCACTCAGGCACGGCGACGGCGGTTCCGAATGTACGAGGAGGACCGTTCGTCGCTCCGTCCAGCACCTGCAGCCCGCCGAGAACGCGCAGCGACTGCGGATCCACAAGGTCGAACACGTTCGTCGCGACGCAGGGGAACACGATAACGGGCATGGCCTTGGATGAGGTAGCCACGTCGAACGCCGTGTAGTTGAACTCCCCTCCGAACACGCCCTGGTCGGGCGCGAAACGGATGGCGCCGGTCTCTTTATCGAGGTTGTAGCCGGCAAGCGAACTGGGATGCACACCTCCATACGCCGTGACCGGCGCGACTCCCGGGAACTCGAAGTTGCCCTTGCCGTCCGTGACCTCCACAAGGTTGGCCCGCACGCCCATGAACGACTTGTTCCCGTTGCGGTAGATGGCGATGGAATCGCCGACCGGCTGGTTGGGCACGAAGCTCTTGCGGGGATCGTATTCGACGACCTGCCCGCTGACGGTGGCAAAACCTCCCTGAATGCCGATGCGCTGGAAAGCGTTCGGCTCGCGGATGGGGAACGTGCGCGCTGAGAGGC
>JAGVUD010000492.1 GCA_019136435.1 Armatimonadota bacterium
GCCGAGACGTCCGAGCCGGTCGCGCAGCTTCTTCGGGATGGTCCAGAGAAGCTCGACGGGGTGGGGTGCCATGAATGCGGGATGATCATCCGGAAGCAGGTGCGAAAACGAAAGCCTCGCCCTTCCGGGGGGCTCCGCCGCCATCCTCCGCCCCAGCAGCCGCGACGCCAGCCGCGACTGCGCCACCGCCACCACCCCCTCGAATCCCAGATCGCGCACCTCCGCGACCAGTGCCTGAGCAATGCTCCTGCAGTTGTGGTCCTGCAGGCCGACAAACACCTCGCCCGGGCGCAGCGGCTCAACGACGGGCGTGAACTTGTAAGCGATGTCGCAGAACAGATCGCTCATCGGCTGAAAGTCCTCGGGGAGATACTTCACGCATTCGGCGCCGGGAGCGGTGCGCCGTGCCTGTCGCGCCGGAGTCCCCATGCGGATCCCGAGAAGCGCCAGATCGGCGGAGGCCGCGAGCACCCTGCCATTCAGGTCAATCCAGAACGAGCGCTCCGCCAACTCCGGGCGCTTCCGCACCGCCTCTGCCAGAAAAAAGTTGTGAACGTAAAGATAGCCAACGCAGTCCATTTCCGTCCCCTCCTGCGAGCCCGGGTAAAGCGGCCCTGGTTACGTCTGTCCGGATGCCAGAGCCGGCGGCGCAGATAGATCGAACAGATGTTCGCTTACTGGGACTAATATATCCCCGCCAGCACCGCCTGTCAACCGGGCTTGGGAAGATTTTTCTGCAACAGAGGGGAAAAAGAGGAAGGTTTCCGATTTGTTGGCCCGGCCGTCAATCTGTCCCCAGTGCCCTACAGGTTACTCCCCCCACGGCCATAATAGAACCGGGCGGCCGTTCTATGGCCGCACGGAGGATCGGACATGCAGGCAGGCTATCAGATCGGGCAACCGGCAAAGACACCTGGAGATTTCGAAATCACTGGGGACCTGGAGGTACGCCACCGCCTCATCGTTGATGGTGACAGCCTCGCCGGCAGCATATATGTACGCGAGGGAGACGTGACTCTCGACGACGGAGGCTTGAACTGCTCGGGGAACGTGTCTGCTTCTGGCGCCGTCCTGGGCGCTACGGAAGCGGGGTCGCTGCTGGTGACAGGCGAGACTGCCCTGGTGGGCGACATGGCAGTGAACTCTGGCACGTTCTCGGTGGCATCCAGCACCGGCAACACCGCGGTCGCCGGCACACTTGACGTTGCGGGTGTCGCCACGATGGCGCGAGTAGTGCCGCGTGCTGCCGGCTCACACATCTGTACTGGGCGGCACCTGGCCGTCCCCGTCAGCCAGGAGGGGTCAAAGCTACTCGCCGTTGGCGCAGACGAGCAGGTCCAAGAGTTCACGATAACCGCGGCCCAGGCCACCTACAACTACACACTGACCCTGCGGACGGACACATCACCTGCAGAAGGAGCCATCTTCTGGGTCCATGTCAGCTTGCCCGCTACCACGAGCAGCAACGAAGTGCACTTCAAAGTCAACAATGGGGACGCACTGCACGAGATACTGGATCTCCCGAGCGGAGCTGCCGCAGCTACCTACGCTCTTGCCTTCATCTCCCGCGGGTGGAACGACTGGTGGATGAAGTTCATGTGCGTTAAGAACGACATCTGAGTGCTCAAGCGCACTCACCGCAGCACTGGAAAGGAACGCGCCAAATGGGGCAGATAATTCTCGAAAACACGACCATTGATGAAGTCAACGCCCTCAAGGTTGACCTCGCAACAAGAATCGCCGGAGAACAGCCGGATACCCCAAAGCAGTGGATTGAGGCTAACGCGCAAGGGTATCTTTTTGCAAAGGGTGCACTGGTCACCCTGTCCGACGCCAACGCAGTGTGGCTTGGCCTGGAACTGGACACGGAGGTCGTTTCCGTCTTCAATCCGGGCCCGCTTCGCATTTGGGTGTCAACTGATGTTGGTGGGGCAATCACAGATTTCCCGTCCATACCAGTCGAACCGGGGCTCACCGTTACCATTCCGCTTCGCACTGCGGGCACGAGCCACACGGCTCCGGACAACCATCAGATCTCGCTGGTCGCGGCCAGCGATCCGACACCGGATATGGTGGTCTCTGTGATGGCCGCGGGCAACTCAGTGCCGGCTTAGGCATTACGGGCCGCGCGCCCTCGCGCCCGCCTGGTTGACGAGCGGCTGGTGAATGGCATAGCATGGTGTCAGGTTCTGAGAGACCCGCTCAGCGTCTTTCGGCGGCCCACGACACCCACGAAAGGATCGCAAATGGAGTTCTTCGTGCACATGTACTACTATGACTGGGGCAACAGCACGAGCGTCAACAACTGGCTAGACCTTTTTGACGACTGCGGGTTCACCGGCGTCGCCATAACGGAGGACCTTCATTCGTACGACCGGTTCGAGCTCGACCCGGACAAGCGCTGGAAGTTCGTGGTTACGTCCCCGCTGACCGGGGACCCGTCGGACACGATCCTCAACAGGCTCCAAGGATATGGTAGGAACAAAACCTACAAGATTCTGTTTCGGCAGTGGGCCGACGTTGCCACCACGGATCGCTGGAACAATCCGGGGTTCAGGGACTATATTGCGGACCGTTTCGGCACCCGCGGACGGAGCGTTATCGGCCCCGTGTGGACGAACGCTGACCGTCTTGCACTCAACGCCTATGAGCCGGCTTCGGCCGACGTGATGAAGTTCATGGCCGAAGGGGTGATAGACACGGGAATCTATGACGCCTGCATGGGGGTCCTGCTGGGGTGGATGGAGAGCGGCGAAGCCGATGACTACCGGCTGTTTGCCGGCACGCCGCAACTGCAGCTTCCTGTGAGGCAAGCCTCTGCAGGCATTGACCGCGCCAGCGCCGGGCTTGTGTTGAGCCAGCCGCGCGAGCCTGCCGGTCAACGGAGTGTGCGCATACACGACGCCAACATCGCGATGCAGGTTACAGGCGGGGCTGCGCGGGAAGTGTACGGCGATTCCAAGCCGATCGGTCTCCTTCGCGGGTCCTGCTGGAACAATCAGGGCAAGAGGCGGACCCTTCCGTTCGCCCCTTGGGAGACCGCCGTGCAGTCCGATGACGCGAACCAACTGGACAACGGCGCATGCACTGCGGCTGGGTTCACTCAGTCGCCAGTCCAGGAGGAGGCTCTGCGGTTCGC
>JAGVUD010000280.1 GCA_019136435.1 Armatimonadota bacterium
GGCTGCGGGACAAAGACCGCAAGATCAGGTTCTACGTCAAGAACGCCGACCTGTACTCGTACCTGCCGGTGGGAATCAACGAGGAGATAGACGATAGCTGGCCGGACTAGGACTGCAGGACGGTTTCTGGCGTAAGGAATCGGACGGCCGACGGTGCAGCAGTGTGCTCACGGGAGCAGGCCAACCGGAATCGTCCACGCCGAGGAAGTGAGCGGGAGCGCCTCCTTCGCGAGGCAGATCAGCCCGCCAGGCCCCGCCGGGATGCCCAGCCGCTGCAGCGCGCCGAACGCAGAGACATCACCGGGCCCCGGAGACGCCGTCTTCTTGACCTCCAGAGGATATGCGACTTCGTCCTGTACGATCAGGAGGTCTATCTCGCGCCTGTCCCTGTCGCGATAGTAGAAGAACGGCGGATGCTTTCCGTTGTGCAGGTAGCTCTTGAGCAACTCCGACACAACCCACGTCTCCAGTATCGCCCCGGACATCGCGCCCGCTTCCAGCGTCTCCGGGCTCGACCAGCCGGTCAGGTACGAGCAGAGCCCCGTGTCGAGGTAGTAGAGCTTCGGCGTCTTCACCAGCCGCTTGCTGAGGTTGGCCCAATACGGCTCGAGCAGGTACACAACACCCGACGCCCGCAGGATTGATAGCCAGCTCTTCGCTGTGTTGACCGAGATGTCTGCGTCTCTGGCGAGGTCAGTCAAGTTCATCAACTGAGCGGTTCGGGCTGCAGCGACACGCAGAAATCGAAGGAAAGCGGTCTCGTCACCCACCCTTGCCAGGTCTCGCACGTCGCGCTGAAGGTACGTCTGCACGTACGACAGGTAGAACAGGTCGCGGTCCATATCTGAGTTCGCCGCGATCGCGGGATAGGAGCCCCGCCAGATGGCGCGGTACAGCTGCGGCAGTTCGAGGCTCTCTTTGCTGGCAGAGCCTGCCGCAGCCAGTGAGTCCGGCACAGGCAGAAAGGGCTGGACTCCCGCGCCGCGGCCATCCGCCTCGCGGCGCGACAACCCGAGCAACTGCACGACCGCAACCCGGCCAGCCAGGGACTCGGACACGCCCTTCATCATGTGAAACTGCTGCGAGCCCGTCAGCCAGAACAGCCCCGGCGTCCGCGCGGCGTCACTCTCCATCTTCATGTAAGGAAGCAGTTCGGGGGCGTACTGTATCTCATCAATCAGCAGAGGCGGCCGGAACCGCTGGAAGAACAGCGCGGGATCCCGTCTTGCCAGGTCGAGCAGCAGAGGGTCGTCGAGCGACACGTACCTTCTTTCAGGCTCGCGGATGTGGCGAAGCAGTGTCGTCTTGCCGACCTGTCGCGCGCCGGTTACCAGCATGACCGGGAACTGGCGTGATGCTGACAGGGCGTAGGTTTCGAGTGTTCGAGGGAGATACATCGGGAGTATTATCGGCTATCATGCAGCCCGACTGCATGATAGCCGAAGAAAGAGCGCGGGGGAGCGGCTGCAAGCCGCCGAATCCTCAGGATGCAGCCCAGCAAGGGCAGCACCATCGTAGGCAACTCAGCGCAATCCGAAATCCCGAAACATCAACACTAGCGGGCGACGCGGAACCCGCTGTGGATGTCCCAGCCGTACGGGGGGTTGCCGCCGCGGGTGGCGCAACGGCTGCTGCTGTCGCTGCCGTACCAGCCCCCACCACGCAAGACCCGATGGCTGCCACCTGATGGCCCCTGAGGGTCCGTTGACGGGCTCACAGAATAATAACGGCTGCTGTACCAGTCCCGGCACCACTCCCAAACGTTGCCCGCCATGTCCTGAAGGCCATACGGACTTGCTCCCGAAGGATAACTCCCCACCGGCGCCGTCTGATACCTCTCATAGCCACCGCCTGCGGCGCTGTGGTCGTAGTAGTTGTTGCACCTCTCCGAATCCCAGGCATTCCCCCACGGATACACGTTCGGGTAACTCCCCGTCCAGCGTGCCGCCTTCTCCCACTGAGCCTCCGTCGGAAGGTGAGCACCAGCCCAGGCGCAATACGCCTCCGCTTCGTAATACGACACGCCAACAACCGGGTGATAATCCGTCTGCGTAAAGGGCTGAGGGGCTTTGGGCCAGTAGGATGCCCAGTCCTGATCCGCAGTCCAGTAGTCCGGCTCCGTCCGGCTCTTCGACAGCTTCCACTCCCAGCCAACGCTTGACCAGTACGCCGGGTTGCTGTAGCCCCCCGCGTCAGTGAACTGACGATACTCCCGCCGCGTCACCTCATACTTGCCAATCCAGTATCCCGAAAGATACACCGAGTGCTGTGGAAGCTCATTGGAATACAAATAAGGCTCGCTGCCGTTGTTGCCCATCAGGAAGGCGCCCGGGCGGATGTAGACCATCTCGCAGGGCGCGGGCGGAATTGCGTGCTCCACTGCACCCGCGGCCGTCAACAGGCTGCCGTCCCAGTCGCCCGTCACCACAAGGAAATCCGAGACGCGACCGTGATCTCGCCGCTGCCGTCGTTCAACTTCAGGGGCGATGCGGACGTGACACGGCCCGCAACCTTGATGGGGTTCGGAGGCGTAGGCGAATACTGAAGGTCCGAGACCCGGACCACGTAGGCGCCCTGAACGGGCAGAACGAGCGCAAGGAGCGCAAACGCAAGCAACAGCTTCTTCATTCGTAGTTCCTCCCTCTGCGGCTCCGCAGCACAACGCTTAGGCGGTGCGGGCCGCTTAAGTATTGCGCGCGGCCGGGCCGGTGTCAAGAGGCTGCGGTAAGATTGCAGGGGGAACGCCCACGAGGGGCTATGCTACCGGACGGTCCGAACCACGCATTCGCCGTCGTCCGTTGTTTCGGGGTTTCGTCCGTTGTTTCGGGATTTCGGATACAAGGAAATCGTCAGTTCTGCACGACGCGAAATCCCGAAACATCACGCCAAATCCCGAAACATCACGGTTACAGGTAAACGCCCACGATTCGTCGAAGAAGAGGTTCGGCCGCGCAAGTCAGGGCTGAGAGCGGCCATGGAGGTTTCACACATGTCTAAGCGGATTTCCCGCCGGGCTCTTCTGAGGGGCGCCGCGGCAGGCGGCGCCGGGCTGATTATTCTGCGCGACAGCAGGCTCGCCTTCGGCTACGAAGCGAACGAGAAGCTGAACGTCGCGATTATCGGATGCGGCGGCAAGGGCCGCAGCAACATGGACGCATGCGCGGGCGAGAACATCGTGGCGCTGTGCGACATTGACGACAACATTACCGCCGACGCGGCGAAGAAGTACACAGGCGCGAAGCAGTACGCGGACTTCCGCCGAATGCTCGATCAGATGGGGCGCTCGATTGACGCCGTGGTCGTCAGCACCGCCGACCACACGCACGCTCCGGCGGCGGCGATGGCCATGCGGATGGGCAAGCACGTTTATTGCGAGAAGCCCCTGACGCACACCGTCTATGAGGCGCGAGTGCTTCGCGACCTTGCGCGCAAGCACAAGGTCGCAACGCAGATGGGCAACCAGGGCACGGCGTCAACGGGCATGCGCGAGTCGGTGGAAGTGCTGCGCTCGGGCGCTATCGGGCAGGCTTACGAGCTGCACGTCTGGTCGAACAGGCCGATCTGGCCCCAGGGCGTGGAGCGGCCGGCGGAGAAGGCGGACATCCCATCGAATATCCACTGGGACCTGTGGCTCGGCCCTGCGCCGAAGCGGCCGTATCATCCCGACTACCAGCCCTTTAAGTGGCGGGGATGGCTCGACTTCGGCACGGGCGCGCTCGGAGACATGGGCTGCCACACGGTCAACATGCCGTTCATGGCGCTCGAACTGAGAGACCCGATCGCCATCGAGGCCGAAGTGCACGGACTCACAAAGGAGGCGTATCCGAAGCAGTCCGTCATCCGCTACAGCTTCCCCGAGCGCAACGGGCTGCGCCCGCTCGTGATGTACTGGTACGACGGCGGACTGAAGCCGTCGCCGGACATTCTGGACGGCAGGGAGCTTCCGGGCAGCGGCGTGGCGATTCTGGGCGAGAAGGGCCGGATGTTCTCGCCGGATGATTACTGCTCCACCTACGAGCTGCTGCCGAAGGAGGACTTCGCGAACTTCCAGAAGCCCGCGCCGAGCCTGCCCCGGTCGCCGGGTCATGCTGAGGAGTGGCTGCGGGCGTGCAAGGGCGGCGAGGCGGCGATGTCGAACTTCGACTACGCGTCCGCGCTGACGGAGACGATCCTGCTCGGCAACCTGGCGATCGTGACCGGCGAGCCTATCTACTGGGATGCGAAGAACCTGCGGGCGATCAACTGCCCGAAGGCCGACTACTATATCAACACGCCCTACAGAAAGGGGTGGACTCTGTAGGGGCGCATTGAGTTCTCTTGCTGCCTCGCGGAAGGCAGATTGCCGCCAGATTTGTGACGTTTGTTGCAATCGGAGACGGCGCCTGCTACAATCGAGCCGCCGGCCCCGCGAGGCAGCGAGAACCCAATGGGGTGGTAAGCTCGAAAGGGCCAGGTCCAATTCGTTCTGCCACCGGCTCCCCGAGCGCCAGCGCGCCGGAAGCCGGGGCGAGCAGGTCTATCGTCAGGAGGGAATTGCCGTGAGTCCACGAACTCGGACAATCTTTGTGGTTGCTGCTGTTAGCGTTGTTGCTGCTCTGCTGGTGTCGGGCTGCGCCAAGAAGCCCGCAGGCGATGCGGTCCCCACGAAAGCGCCTTTCGTAATCGGAGCGATCTTCTCGGTTACAGGCGACAACGCTCCCCTGGGTGTTCCCGAGAAAGAAACCGTCACGATGCTCGAAAAGCAGATCAACGCCGACGGCGGCATTGACGGGCACCCGGTCAAGGTGGAGTACTACGATGACGCCGGCAAGCCGGAGCAGGCTGTCCAGGCCTGCCAGGAGCTGCTGGCAAACAAAGACGTGGTGGCCATTGTGGGCACCACGCTTTCGGGAACAAGCCTGGCCATCGCACAGATGTGCCAGCAGGCGAAGATGCCGCTTCTGTCGTGCGCTGCAAGCGTCAAGATCGTGAAGCCGGTGCAGCCCTACGTCTTCAAGACAGCGCAGAGCGACTCGCTCGCCATCGAGCAACTCGTCGCGCACATGCGGGCCAACAATGTCAAGACCGTCGGCTTCATTAACGACTCCAACGCCTACGGATCGAGCGGCCGCGAGCAGTGGCTGGCCCATACCAAAGGCACGGAGATCAAGACAGTCGCCCTGGAATCGTTCAACACGAGCGACACGGACATGACCTCGCAGCTCACGTCCATTCGGGGGAAGAACCCGGATGCCGTGCTTTGCTGGGGCACCAATCCCGGCCCGGCAATCGTGGCCCAGAACCTGGCAAGGCTCGCGATGAAGCAGCCGCTCTACATGAGCCACGGGATCGCGAACAAGCAGTTCATCCAGCTTGCGCGAAGCGCCGCCGAGGGTGTGGTTTTCCCCGCCGGCAAGTTGATCGTGGCATCCGCGATTCCGGACACTGATCCGCAGAAAGCGACTCTGCTGGAGTACACCGCCGCGTTCCAGAAGGAATACCAGAAGCCGCCGAACACCTTCGGCGGGCACGCGTGGGATGCGTTCATGCTTGTCAGGAACGCTCTGGACGAGGTAGGACCCGACAAGGACGCCATCCGGGCGGAGGTCGAGAAGACGAAGGACTTTGTCGGCATCACGGGGGTCTTCAACTTCAGCCCGGAAGACCACAACGGCCTGACCAAGGACAGCTTCACGATGGTCAGGATCAAGGACGGCAAGTGGACGCTGGCTGACTAGCATTGCCCGGGCGGGCCGAAGGCTGCGCAAGGCCCCCGGCCCGCCCTCACCCCCCGGCAATCTAGACACCTGGAAAGACGGCCTGCCGCATTTGGATCAGCTTAGCCAGATTCCTCAACTCATAGTCACGGGAATGACCGCGGGCTGCATCTACGCGATTGTCGCCGTCGGCTTCACGATCATCTACAACACGACCGGCGTGATCAACTTCGCGCAGGGCGAGTTCGTGATGATCGGCGCGATGGTGGCGGCCGTGCTGATGGCGAAGTTCTCGTTCCTGGTGGCGTTTCCGGCGGCTGTGCTGGCGGGATGCCTGGTGGGCGCGGTTCTCGCGGGGTTCGTGCTGATTCCCCTCAAGCGGGCGGCCGTTTTGACGCTCATCATCATCACAATCGGAGCTTCGATTGCGATGCAGGGCATCGCGCAGTTTCTGTGGGGCGAGACGGCCATCCCCGTTCCGCCCTTTACGGGCATTCCCGGAGAAGGGTTCGTGGAGGACCGCAGTTTCCACCTGCTGGGCGCGGTGATCCGGGCTCAGGAGCTGTGGGTGGTGGCTGTGACCGCGCTGATAGTGATAGGGATGACCCTGTTCTTCCGCTACACACTGATCGGCCAGGCGATGCGCGCGTGCGAGACGAACCCGGCCGGGGCGCGCCTTGTGGGCATCAGCGTGCGCCGGATGGTGGTGCTGTCGTTCGTGATGGCGGCGGGGCTGGGAGCGCTTGCCGGCCTTACGGTTTCGCCGGTGTTTTACGCGCGCGTCAATATGGGCACGGCGCTCGGGCTGAAGGGTTTCTGCGCTGCTGTGCTGGGCGGCCTCGGCAACTTCAGCGGCGGCATAATCGCGGGCATTGTGCTGGGGATTGTCGAGTCGCTGACGGGCGGGCTGTTGTGGAGCGACTACAAGGATGCGGTGGCGTTCGTCATCTTGCTGGCCATTCTGCTGATTCGCCCCGAAGGCCTGCTCGGGCGCAAGGCGGATCAGAAGTGAGCGTCGCCGCCAGCCCTGACAGCCGGAATGTGAGCCGGAAGGCGGTTCGGAGGCTCGATGCGGCGACAGCCGCGCCGTTCGTGATCTTCCTGATCGTCTATGCGCTCGTGCCGCGGTTCGCGGCGGATAAAGAACTGACGATGCTGATCTACATCGGCATCAACACGATGCTCGCGATCTCGCTGAACCTGCTGATGGGATACGCCGGGCAGGTTTCGCTGGGTCACGCCGCGTTCTTCGGACTTGGGGCGTACACGTCCGCCATTCTGACCGTGCGGCCCATCCCCGCTGAGGTGATTCCCGGTCTGGGGACCGGCCTTGGCGTCGCCGCGGGCTGCGCCGTGTTCACCTCGCTCACCCGCGCCTCGGGCGCGCGCCTTGCATCCGCCGCGGCGGCAATGGTCGCCCTGGCGTGGGGTTCGCAGGCCGTCCATCTGCATCCGGCCGCCGTGCTGCTGATTTCGGCGGCGGGCATGGCGGCGTTCGCGGCGGCAGCGCGCTCGGGGGCGCTGATGGGCGGAGCATCGGGGCTGACGGCGGCGGTTGTCACGCTCCTCTGTCAGCACCTGCTTGCGGGCGTGCTGCAGCGCGGCGGGGCTTCGCCGTGGTCGGGGATGGTCGCCGGCGTTGGGTTTTCCGGCCTCGTCGCCTATCTGCTGGGCGGCCAGGTGCTGAGGCTCAAGGGGCACTACCTTGCGATGGCCACGCTCGGTTTCGGCGTCATCGTCGAAATCGTGTTCCGCCAGTGGACCGCCGTGACGGGCGGATCGAGTGACGGCATCTTCGGCATCCCGGTGATGCGGGCAGAGTGGCTGGGGGGAATCGGCCGGATGACGGGGGTGGAGGTGAGCCCGAGGGTGGAGTATTACTACCTGGTGTGGGCCTTCGTGTTCGTGTGCCTCATGCTCGGCGTGAACATCGTGCGCTCGCGGGTGGGCCGGGCCTTCCGCGCGGTGCACGGCAGCGAGGTCGCCGCGGAGTCGCTGGGGGTGGACACCAGCCGCTACAAGGTGCAGGTCTTCGTGCTGAGCGCGGGCATCGCTTCGGTTGCGGGGAGCCTGTATGCGCACCAGGCCGGGGTCGGGTACATCCACCCGAGCGAGTTCGGGTTCGGGGTGTCGGCGCAGCTTGTCGTGATGGTGGTGGTGGGCGGCATGGCAAGCATATGGGGAGCGCTTCTGGGAGCGACCACACTGCAGCTCATCAAGACGTGGCTTCTTGGACTGGAGAAGACGCAGCACACCCTCTTCGGGCTGACACTGACCGGTCTCGAGCCGATCGTGTTCGGCGCTGTGCTCATCGGGGTGATGATCGTAATGCCGCAGGGACTGGTGCGGGGCGTGTCAGACGCGGCGGCGGCGGCGCTTCGGGGCACCCGTCGCGGCCGGCCCGGAGGGAGCGGCTGAGTGGCCGCGCTGATACAGGCTGTTCAGGTAACCCGCGCGTTCGGCGGGCTGGTGGCGGTGAATTCCGTGGACTTCTCGGTGCGCCGCGGCCAGATGAAGGCGCTCATCGGCCCGAACGGCGCCGGAAAGAGCACACTGCTGAACCTGCTGACCGGCATCACTCCGGTGACGAGCGGCGACATCATCATTGACGGCAGCTCCATCCGCGGCCGCCCGGCATTTCATGCGGCAACGCTCGGACTCGCGCGGACGTTTCAGAATGTGCGCCTGTTCGAGAACATGACCGTGATCGAAAACGTGATGGTTGGCTGCCACAGTTGGACCAGACAGGGAATCGCCTCGGGAGCGCTGCGCTGGATCGGGCACTGGAGAGAAGAGCGCCTGATTATTGAGGAATCCCACCGTCAGCTCGGGCGCGTCGGGCTGGAAGCCGAGGCCGGCGCGGATGCCGCCAGCCTGCCCTTCGGCAAGCAGCGGATGCTGGAGATTGCGCGCGCGCTGGCCGGACATCCGCAGGTTCTGATGCTGGACGAGCCTGCATCGGGGCTATCAACAAGGGAGACCGCCGAGCTTTCCAGCCTGCTGAGGCAGATCGTGTCGGAGGGCGTGACCGTTCTGCTGGTGGATCACGACATGCAGTTCGTGATGGACATTTCAGACGAGGTCACCGTGCTCGATCAGGGCCGGACGATCGCAGAGGGCACGCCGGAACAGGTGCAGTCCGACGCCGCGGTCATCGCCGCGTACCTCGGAACGGAGCCGAACTGATGCTCAGGCTCGAGAGCGTCGTAACCTGCTACGGAAAGATCGTCGCGCTGAGGGGCATCTCCCTGCATGTGGACAGGGGCGAGATCGTCGCGCTGGTGGGGCCGAACGGCGCGGGCAAGACAACCGCGCTCAACACGATATCGGGGGTGCTGGGGCCGCGCTCGGGACGCGTTTTTCTGGACGGCGCGGAGATCAGCGGCGCCGCGGCCGAAAGCCTCGTGCCGCGCGGCCTTGTGCAGGTGCCGGAGGGCAGGCAGCTCTTCTCGACGATGAGCGTCCGGGAGAATCTGATACTGGGCAGCTACAGGCGGTCGCGGGCGGAGAAGAAACGGGACACCGCGGAGGACATGGGCCGCGTGTTCGCGATGTTTCCGGTGCTGAAGGAGCGGCAGCCGCAGCTTGCCGGCACACTCTCGGGGGGAGAGCAGCAGATGCTGGCAATCGGGCGGGCGCTTATGGCGCGCCCGCGGGTGCTGCTTCTCGACGAGCCGTCCATGGGGCTGGCGCCGCTGGTTGTGCGGGACATATTCCGGGCGATCGGCGAACTGCGCAAGGACGGCACCACGGTGCTTCTGGTGGAGCAAAATGTGAAGGCGGCGCTCAGAATAGCCAAACGGGCTTACGTGATGGAGACCGGCCGCATCGTGATGGAGGGCTCGGCGGACGAGCTTGCCCGGAACCCCGAGATACAGCGGGCCTATCTCGGGCAGGGCTACAGACAGATTATGGAGTGAGGAAGGCCATGCCGATCTGGGATCGCAAGACAGAAACCGTGGACAGGGAAGCGATGCAGCAGATGCAGCTCGAGCGGCTGCAGACAACAGTGAACCGCGCCTTCCGCAACGTCCCCTTCTACCACCGGAAGCTCGAGCAGTTGGGCATCGAACCCGAGGAGGTGCTTGCGCTCGGGGACGTCAGGAAACTGCCGTTCACGCTTGTGCAGGACCTGCGCGATGCCTACCCCTACGAGATGTTCGCGGTTCCGCTGAAGGAGATCGTGCGGATTGACTCGTTCGCGGCCGCGCCGGGGCGCCCGCTTGTTATGGGATACACGGCGAGGGATGTCAGTCACTGGGCTGAGCTGGGGGCGCGGATGATGAGCGCGGCGGGAGTGACGCGCGAAGACGTCGTTCAGGTGGCGGCGGAGTGCGAAGCGCTGGTGGGAGGATTCGGCACCCACTACGGTGTGGAGAGGCTGGGCGCGTCGCTGATACCGGCGGGCGGATCCACGCCGGAGCGCCAGGTGCGGATTATGCAGGACTTCCGCTCGACAGCTCTGGTGAGCACGCCGAGCCACGCGCAGCACATCATGGAGGCGATGCGGACCGTGGGCGTGTCGGCGGACGATCTGTGCCTGCGGGTGGGGCTTTTCGGCACCGAACCGATGACCGCCCGGCGCCGGGCCCAGATCGAGTCGCAGTTCGGCATCGTTGCGGCGGCGAACTACGGGATCAGCTCGGTGACCGGCCCGGGAATCGCGGCCGAGTGCGAGATCAAGGATGGGCTGCACATCCAGGAAGACCATTTTCTGGTTGAGGTGGTGGACCCGCTGACGCTCGAACCCCTGCCGCCCGGGCAGCCGGGAGAGATCGTCATAACGACGCTGGCGCAGGAGGGGCTGCCGCTCATTCGCTTCCGCACTCGCGATGTCTCAAGCGTTACGTACGAGCCCTGCCGCTGCGGACGAACAACGGCGCGCATGTCCACCGTGACGGGACGCACGGACGGCGCGGTGAGCATCCGGGGAATGCACGTTTACCCGGAGGATATCCAGGCTCTGCTCTACGACATCGAGCATGTGGAGCCCCACTATCAGATCGTCGTCGACAGCAGGGGCGGGCTGGATGTCCTTACCGTGCGGGTGGAACTGTCGAGCGCGCTGATCAGCGATCAGATGAACAAGATCATGGCTCTGGAGGAGACCATACGCCAGCGCATCAGCCTGGACCTCGGGCTGACCGTCGACGTGAAACTGGTGGAGCCGCAGACCCTCCGGGACGTGCCCGAAGGCAAGCGCGTGATTGACAACCGCGAGCGGTGAGGGGGGCGGACGGTCAGCCGCCGATTCTGCGCATCTGCCTGCTCCACAGCGTCAGCCAGATGACGATGACGGCCATTACCCAAACACACATCTTGAAGGCCGTGATCGCCAGCACCATCAGCTTCTGAAGAAACGGCCAACTGACGCCCTTGCCAACCATCGCGAGAACCCAGTCCGGACGGGCGTTCATCACCCAGAGGTAGAAGCCCCACTGGATCCACAGCACGATCACAACAATCAGCAGAGTCCACCATCCGGCAACGGCGGCGGTGTGAACTCTCCTCTCGAAAGCGCTGTTCACGTCGGAACCTCCCTTCACCCCAGCGACAGGAGCGCCGCGGGGACTGAGGGATGGTACATACATTGAGTGCGACCGGCAACTGCTTGGGACTGGTGGACAGCGAACGAAGAGATTCTTCGTCGCGGACTCCTCGGAATGACGAGAGGCGGATGGTCACACGTCATTCCGAAGCAGAGCGAGGAATCTCACTCGACGCCACGCGACAGCGCCGGGGGATCGATGCGCAGCGAACGAAGAGATTCCTCGTCGCGGACGCCTCGGAATGACCGGGGCGCGGTGGGCGAGGCGCTGACTACCAGCCCGGGCGCGCCAGACGGAAGCCGCCGTGGCTGTTCCAGGGATAGGCCGGGGGGAGACTCCCGAAGCGGTATGCGCACCGGCTGACGAGGCTGTAATCATCCCAGCCACCGCCCCGAATGACGCGGAACGCGCCCGTGGCCGGTCCCTGCGGGTCCACCGCCGGGCTGGCCGAGTAGTAGGTCTCCCCGTACCAGTCGCGGCACCACTCCCACACGTTCCCGGCCATATCGAGGCAGCCGAACGGGCTCGCACCCCCCGGATAGCTCCCTGCGGGCGCCGTTTGAGAGGCCTGCAATCCGCCGCCCGCCGGGTTGCTGTCCCAGAAGTTGTTGCAGAACTCGGCTTCCCACGTGTCGCCCCAGGGGAAAACGTTCGAATGGCTGCCTGTCCAGCGCGCCGCCTTCTCCCACTGGGCCTCCGTGGGCAGCGCTCCTCCGGCCCACGAGCAGTACGCTTCGGCCTCGTAATACACCACGCCCACAACCGGGTGCTCATCCGTCTGCGTGAAGCCACCCTCGCCATCATCGAGGGGGTAATCCCAGTCCTGCTGCGCAGCCCAGTACCGGGGCTCCGTCCTGCCCTGCGACAGCCTCCAATTCCACCCGGCGCTCGACCAGCAGGCAGGGTTGCCATACCCGCCGCCGGCAATGAACTGACGGTATTCGCCGCGCGTCACCTCGCACCTGCCGAGCCAGTATCCGGAAAGATAGACCTCGTGCCGGGGAAGCTCGTTGCCGAAGGTGAACGGCTCGCTGCCATTGTTGCCCATCTGGAACGAGCCCGGCGGGACATAGACCATTTCGGTCATAGCGGGCGCGGCATACAGCGCAGCCTTGCCCGGCGCCTGCGTGACCGCGAGCACCCCGCCGGCGTAGTCACCCTCGACGATCAGGAAGTCGCCCACCCTGGCGGCAACGCCGGTGACAACCACCTGGTTTGTCCCATCGGTCAGCCTGAGCGGCGAGACGGACGTGACGGTACCGAAGGTCCGGATCGGGTTGGGAGGCGTGGGCGAATACTGAAGGTCGGAGATTCGGACAACAAGGGCGCTTTGCGCCTGCGAGGACGCGAGCAGAATTGCTATCGCCCACCAGATTATAGTCAACACACAGCCCTCCTCCCCATCGTCCCCTGCGGTCACGGTGTCTTCGTGCCGGAGATACACGTCCATCCGGCAATGAGTATTTTATCAGGGCCTTTCAGTTACCGCCGCGTCTGAGCGGCAGCAGCAGCGTGAGAGCGGCGCCGACGAGCGCCGTGCCCGCGCAGAGCCACATGGCAGGCCAGAACGACCGCGCGGCATCGGCCATCGCCCCCGCGACATACGGCCCGGCGGCCTGCCCCACCCCAAAGAATAGCGTCACGAACCCGAGAGCCGCCGGGGCCAGACCGGGCCCCAACAGGTCGCCGCACGCCGCCGCCATAATCGCCGGGATGCTCCAGGCAGAGAGACCGAAAAGAGCCGCCGAAAGGAAGAATCCCGCAGGGGCCGGCCACAGGGGGAAGAGACTGAAAGCCACCGCATGCACCAGATACACCAGCGCCAGCGCGCTCTTGCGGCCGATGCGGTCGGAGACAGATCCCCACAGAGCGCCACAGAGCAGGCTGAACCAGCCCATAACCATGAACAAACGTCCGGCCTGAGCCTGGGTGTAGCCGCCGTCGGCGATCAGACACTTGGTGAAGAACGTCAGGTAGATGATATAGGAGAACCCGAAGGCGACGTAAACGGCGCCAAGGAACCAGACGACAGGCTTTGTGTAAACGCTCGCCAGCCCCGCCGCCCCGGGTCGCCTGCCCGCGGCCGGATCGCCGGTGTCTGCCCCCACGGGCGCCAGGCCGAGATCGGCGGGGGCGTTGCGCAACACAAGTGCGCTGGCGGCGGTGAGAGCCAGCGTCACGCCGCCGAAGACGCACCAGCAGACCCTCCACCCGTCCGCTCCGAAGGCAGCGAGCAGGCGGGGAACGAGCGGCCCGGTGACGATCAGCGCGATGGACGAGCCGGCCACCGCCACGCCTGTTGCGAGGCCCCGTCTGCGCGGCGCAAACCAGGACGACATCAGCCCCATGACCGGCACATTGCTCGCGCCGCTGCCGATCCCCGTGAGAGCCCGCCAGAAGACCGCCGAAGCAAAACCGCCGGACGCTCCGGTCATCAGCATCGAAACGGCGGCAAGGCCAAGGCCGCCCGTGATAACCAGGCGCGGCCCGAAGCGAGCCGCCAGTGCTCCCCCGATGACGCACGACGCCAGATAGCCCGCAAGATTGGCGGTTGCGAGCGCCCCGGCCCCGGCGTTGTCTATGCCGAGTCCGGACTGCATGGGGGGAAGAACGACCGAATAGGCAAAGCGACCCAGCCCGAGCGACCCGAACACGACCAGCGTCCCCATGGCCAGCACAACCCAGCCGTAGTGGAATCGTGGAACCGTGCTTTCTGACATCCGTGCACTGCCCAAAACCAGCCCTCCCGCAAACGCCAACATCAGCCCCAATGGGTGACGGCGCTACAATACCCCGTGCGGCGCCCGGGTGGCAAGCAGACCGATCCTTACGCGCGCAGAGGCGAAGATTCGGGCTCGCGCCAGAGCTTGCGATCTCGTGATCGAGCCTGTTTCGAGTTGCCCAGCAGTGCAGAGTCGCACGAACGGGCGCCGCTGGCCCCGCAACCGAAATGCGGCGTTTTCACACGTTTTCCTGCCAAAACCCCATTTACACACTGGCAGTAGTACGGTAAGGTTTCACTAGCAGCCTGGGCGCCGGCGCCTGGTTCTCGGGCCGCCTGCGTGAGTTGTCTGGTCGCCAGTTCATTCCGCCGCCATCATCGGAAGGCATGATTTGCGAGGTCAATATACACATTATGCACCCTGGTTCACAAAGCGGTTCGCCCGAGCATATGCTCAGAGCCATGCGCTCAACCATGAGGGGAAGCACAACTGACCGTATCTGCCGCACCCGGCGGGCGCGGGGATTCACACTCATCGAGCTTCTGGTGGTCATCGCAATCATTGCCATCCTCGCCGCCATCCTGTTTCCGGTCTTCGCCGCCGCGCGGGAGCGGGGCAGGCAGTCTGCCTGCCTGGCGCACCAGAACGAACTGGGCAAGGCGATGATGATGTACGTGGACGATCACAACGGATCGTTCCCGCGAGGCTATTTCACCGTTCAGACCCCGCGCCCGGGATCGGTCATTCTGCTCAGCGTTCCGGGGCGGACAGCCTATGGATACACCTACTGGGGTCTTGAGAAATACTGCTCGAGTTCGTACAAGATACTCATCTGCCCGTCGGACCAGGT
Source organism: Armatimonadota bacterium (assembly GCA_019136435.1). Lineage (GTDB taxonomy): Bacteria > Armatimonadota > UBA5829 > DSUL01 > DSUL01 > JAGVUD01. The sequence goes on from JAGVUD010000280.1 coordinate 14,819, forward strand.
GGACTTCAAGCCTGGCTTCGGGGGGTCGGCCTCCTACGCATACAACTCGTGGTATCTCGGCAATATGACTCCGGACTGGCAGATCCGGGGTCCCCAGATCAAGGATTCGCACATCGGGAACCCGGCCCAGACCGTGATGATTGCGGAGGCCCAGGCACACCCCGTGCAGTATCAGGGGCAGTGGATTCGAACCGACCACATCTACCCGCCCTCGGTATCGTACGGGGGATACGGGGGTGTTCCGAAGGACTACAACAGCTTCACGGCGGGGCGCCACAAGAAGGGGCTCAATGTCACCTGGGCGGACGGGCATGCGTCGTGGATGCCGAAGCAGGGCGACCTGAGCAGGGACGACACGCTTTTCGATTTGAACTGAAATCGGCACGGAGGTTTGCTGTAACAATGAGAGTCGCGATTACAGGCTGCGGGGGAATCGCAGCAGCGCACGCTCAGTGCGTGGAGATGGCGGGAGACGAGATCATCGCCGTTGCGGACGTGAACGAGGATGCCGCGCGGCAGTTTGCCGGCAAGCACGGCGGAGTCGCATTCAAGGACGTTGAGGATCTGCTCGCCCAGGCGCGCCCGGATGCGGCTATCGTCTGCACTCCGCCGAACAGCCACAGCGCGATCGTGACAGCGCTGCTGGAGGCAGGCGTGCCCGTGCTCTGCGAGAAGCCGCTCGCGCATACGGTGGCTGACGCCTCTGATCTGGTGGACGCCGCGCGCCGGACGGGAGTGCCTGCTTATGTGGCCTACTGCCACAGGTTCAACCCGGCGGCGCGGCTTATGCGCGACTACGCGCGGGAGGGCAAACTGGGCACGCTCTTCACGTTCCGAAACGCGTTTGTCGGCTCGGCGCCGCAGTTGACGACGGCGTGGCGGACCGACCCCGAGATATCTGGCGGCGGTTGTCTGATGGACAACGGCAGCCACAGCCTGGACATTCTGCAGTTCATCACCGGCCCGGTCAGCGAAGTCTGGTCAAAGCTGCACTTTGCGGCGGAGGGGCGCGGGGATGTAGCGGCCGATCTGCTGACCGTGGGCGAAGGCGGCGTCGCCGGGCTGATATCGGTCAGCTATGTGAGCGCCAGACCCCAGGCGGTGTTCGAAGTAATCGGGAGCGAGATGGCGCTGCAGTACGACTATGAGTCCAGCGGCAGCACTGTCACCGCGTTTCGTCCGGGCGCGGAACCCGCTCTCATTGAAATGCAGGCCGGGTGCGATGTGCGCTTCATCGAGCAGTACCGGGCCTTCAGCGAGGCAATGAAGGGACGGCCGACAGCCCTGGCCACTTTCGACGAAGCGCTGAGTGTCTCGCGGGTGATTGACCGCTGCCAGCAGCAGGCGGGAACCCCGGGAGGCGTCTGTTGACGTCAGCGGATGCGCAGCCCGGAATCGGCCTGATCGGCTGCGGAGTCATCTCGGAGTGCCTGCTCGGGGGCGCAAGTCTGGCGGGTATCCGGGTGTCGGCAGTGTGCGACTCCGACCGTGAGCGCGCCGGGCGCGCCGCGGCAGCCTGCGGGGCACGGGCCGTCTCTGAAGCGGGCGGCATCTTCGGCGACAGCGCAATCGAAGCGGTGATCATCGCGCTGCCCAACGATGCTCATTACAGCGCGGCAATGGAGGCGCTCGCCGCGGGAAAGCACGTCTTCTGCGAAAAACCCCTGACAACCTCGGCGGCGGATTCGCTTGCTCTCGCGCGCAAAGCCCGCGAGACCGGCCGGGTTTTTCAGATGGGCTACATGAAGCGGTTCAACCCGGCATTCGCGGCCGTGAAGGCCAGGCTCGAGCAGATTGCGCCCCTGACGACGGCCTCGCTGCGCCTGACGGTGTCGGGCGATCCGAAGCTCGAGGGCGGCCCGGGCACGCCGGGAAGCTGGCACTCGGACATCCAGCGCTCCGGCGGAGGGTTTCTGGTGCACTCCGGAAGCCATCTGCTGGACCTGATGATGTTCTACTTCGGGCGTCCGGAGGCTGTGTGGGGCTCTCTGAAACGCGACGTGAACGGCAACGAGTACTCGAACAGCTTCCTGTTTCGTTTTGAGGGCGGATTGCAGGTGGCCCTTCAGATGGCGCAGACGCGAGCGCAGGGGCTGGGGTATGCGGGCAGCGTCTGGGAAGAGATCGTGGAGGTCAACGGGGTAAACGGGCGCCTTACGGCAAGGGGCGCGGACTGGATGGGCAAGATACCGGCCAGGGCAAGCGCTCACCTTGCGGATGGCGACGGGCCGAAGGATCTGTTCACGTACTGGGAGTCCCAGTGGGCAGAGGAGCTGAAAGCGTTTGTGGAGGGTGTTCGGCAGGGACGCTGCCTGGGGAGCACAGTCGAGGACGGATATCGCGTTGACTATATCCTCGACCAACTAAAGAGGCTGGAGGCCGAGGCGGGTCCTGTGAGGCTGGAATATGCCCTCTGACCTGCGCGAGCGGCGCGATTCGATGCGGGCCATGGTGCTGACAGGCAGAGGGCGCCTGGAACTGCAGCAGATCGAGTGCCCGGAGCTTCATCCGGAAGGGGTCATCGCTCGCGTGGAGGCGGTGGGAATATGCAACGCCACGGACCTGCGCGTCGTGGACGCCGAAGACCCGGAGCAGGTCTGGCCGAACAGGCCCTGGCCCGTGGTGCTGGGGCACGAGCTGTGCGGCGTTGTGGAGCGGGTGGGCCCGGACGTGGCCGGCTGGCAGATCGGAGACCGGATCGCCGGGTGGTGTCCGCCGTGCGGAGGGTTTGCCGAGTGGTGCCAGTTCTATCCGGCATACATGGCGGCGGTGAAGGTGCCGGACGATATGGCGGCCGAGGACGCGGCTCTGCTCGAACTCTCGATAGGCACGGCGCGCTACTTCTTCCCGGAACGTGTGATGGCTGTTGTCCGCCGGGCGCGGTCGGCCCTGGTGCTCGGGCTCGGTCCGTCCGGTCTGTTGTACGTGCGCGAGTGCGGACTGCTGGGCATCCCGGTGGTGTATGCAAGCGACAGGCACGAGACGCGCCGCAAGCTGGCCGCGGAGATGGGCGCGGCGGAGGTTTTCGGGGGCGGCGACGAACCCTTCCGGGCGCTGTCAGAGCGCGGGGAGCAGGTTGACATCGTTGTGGATACCACAGGCAAAGACCTGTTCGGAGGCATTGCACGGGTGATCCGGGCGGGCGGCGCGATCGTGCCGTTCGGAGTGGGCTTCGACTGGGCGGCCAACGAGGCCGCGCTCACGGAGCGAGACGTCATCGTCTCCTCGGCAAACCTGGAGGAGGGCTGGAGTGCGGCGCCTGTTGTCCTCGACTGGATCAGGTCGGGCGAGCTTCCGGTATCGAAGCTGGTCACGCGAAGGGGGACCTTCGAGGACATCCCGGAGGCGCTTGAGGCCATTCGGGCCAGACGGGACATCAAGGTGGTCATCCGCCCGGTCTGACCGGGCTTTTCCTGAATCGGCGGCGCGGGGCAATCCGC
>JAGVUD010000302.1 GCA_019136435.1 Armatimonadota bacterium
GACCGCGTGCTCGGGCTGGTCGCGCTTGATGTAGACCATCGCCATCGGCAGCAGGCCGCTCTGAATCGTGTTGCCGCCCTGGCTGAACCAGTAGCGCTCCAGATCCACCTGCCGCCCGCGATACTTGTGAACGAAGACGTTGTCCTCGCTGTCCTTCAGAATCCAGGTTGCCTGATCTTCCGATGCGTCCAGCACGCCGCACTCGATTGCGTGAATGGACCCGTACAGCGAGTTCCTCATCCACCCCAGATCGCGGCTGAACAGCCCCGCGCGGGTGGGGGTGAACGGCACGAACTGCCCATCCGCGAGCGCGGTCACCGGCGAGCGCTCCATGTGCAGCCGCATCGAGCGTCTCAGGTCCTCACGATAGGCAGCCGCGTCCGCCGCGATGCGGCTTGCGTCGTTGTGTCCCAGTTCCCGCAGCACTTCCGCCGCGGCCGCCATCCCGCGGTAGCAATAGGCGTTCACGGCGTACCAGTAGAGCCATTCCGGGTTGTCTTCCAGATGCCCGGGCGGTATCAGGCCGTACTCCGGCGCCTTCTCTCCCTGAGGCGTCAGCTTCTTCGTGTATTCCCGCTCGCGGGTCACCATGTCGCAGGCCGCCACAAGATTCGGCGCGACGCCGTTTGCCCATCGCCTGTCCCGCGTCAGGAAGTAGTGTTCGCACAGCGCAAACAGCACAAAGCCGTGATCGAGGTTGTAGTTGAACGTCTGATAGTCCACCTCGTCGCTCACGCGCAGCCCGTGCAGCACACCCTCCTGGCTGCGGAACTTGCCGTGCAGAGGCCGGGAGCCCTGGCAGTGTACAAACGGCATCAGATACTTGCGCGCGTCTTTGTGATACCCCCGGAAGTCGAGCGACCGCACCTGATGCATCGCTTCGTTCGCGCAGACGTTGTAGTTGTAGGTAGCCGCGGGAAGCAGATAGTAGCCCGTCTCGATGTCCCTGTCCGCGGTGATCGCGATGTGCGGGACCGTTGCTTTCACGAACTCCGTGATGACGGGCTCGGGCGTCTCTATCTTCGCTCAGGACGCGATCTTCCGTTCCCAGTAGCCGCTCATCTCCGCCAGCTTCGCATCGAAGCTCGCCTGCCTCAGCGCGCTCAGCTCGTCATCGGTCAGCAGGGTCACGAAGGGGAACTTCAGCTCGATTGCGTGCGCCTCTCTCGGGGCAAGCTCAACGTCGTAAGCGACCGCGTTCGGCAGCGAGCCGATGCCGCGCGGCGGATACGCGCACGAAGCCGCCGAGACCTCTCCCCGCCCGTGCGTCTCAATCAGCGCCCGCAGCCGGGGCCGCTCGTACGGCCGGGCTGTCAGCCGCTCCTTTGCGGCCTCTTTGTGCCACGGCCACCGCTCTCCGGCAATCCTTGCCGCCGCCACAATCGCGCCGTCCCGAACCTCTAGCGCCTCGGGTTCTTCCACCACAATCCAGAACCGCGCCCGGATCGGGTCCTCCGAAGCGTTCCTGATCCGCACCCGCGTGAACACCGCCACCGCCTCGTCGCCGCGCTTCGCGGGCTCGTTCTCTGGCCCCCCGCATATCAGCGCCGCGAAGTCCGTCTTCACGAACTCCACCTGCCTGTCCATCCAGCGGGTGGTATAGACGGGCAGGCACCCGTTCATGGCAGACTGCTCGGCCGCGTCGTCCCGCTCGCGGAAGTCCGGCGGGTACATCGTCGGGAACTTGAAGTCAATTCTGCCGCCCGGCCACAGAAGCCTCGCCGTATCCCGTCCCGACACCTTCAGCGAGCGTTTGTCCGCGAACAGATGCCCGTTGAAGCGCAGCGCGAACTCCTGCCGGTTGCTGTCGCACCCGAGCGGCACGTAGCGTCCCTGCCGGATCTTCACCATGTGCGGCACCTCTCGCGATGCCCGTTCGTACGACTGCTCCGGCTCGTCGAGAATTCGGTCGAAGACGGGTTTCGGCCCCGTGCGCCGCTCCCTGGTGTCTCCGGCCTGCCGGATGGTCACTCCCAGATCGGGAATGTCAATCGGCCCGTCCGCCAGATCGTCTACCGCAAAGGAGACATCGCGCGGCTTCGCCCGCAGCGTGACCACCGTGAGGTCCGGAGGCACGGGCACGAATTTCGCGTCCACCTGCCTCGAGCAGTCCGCGCCGAGAACTCGCGCGCTGATCTGCCCGCCCCGCTTCGATTGTGCTATCAGATGCCCGTTCCTGATCAGCAGGCCGCCCGGAAGCGGCTTGCTCCCCGACATCGCGATGCTGAAAGCACTCTCCTTCCACGTTGAGGTCGAGTAGACCTCGAACCCGCGCACCGGGCGGCTCGCCCCGTCTGTGAAAAGCAGCCGGAAGCGGTAGGTCTGCCGGTAGAACACCGCGAAATCCTCCGCCCGCGCAAGCTCGGTAATGTCCAGCGGGTCGAAGGTGTACGTCACCGTGTCCCCGTCAGCCTCCACGTCCCCGTGAGCTGTCACCCATCCCCCGTTGTGCGGGTCGTCAATGTCCGTCCAGCCGCCGCGATAGGCCGTCGGCCAGTTGTGGTTCCAGTACTGCAGCCGCGTGTCCCGCGCGCCGGGAGCTTCGCCGTCGAAGCGCGCCACGACGCGCTCGATCTGCCGGGGCACGTCCCATTCTATTCCGATGTGAGAGCCGCCCTGTTCCGGAACGTCAACCGGAGCGTAGATGCCGTCCTCCGGTTCAATCCGGTGATGCTCGATCGTGTGCGCGTCGAAACCCGTCCAGAAGCGAACCTCGCCAAACGGCGCGATATCGGCCGGTTGGCCTGCCAGAGACTGCAAATCTTTCCTGTCCATCGTGCTAGCCCCGCTGAGTAGTCGTTCCATCCCCCGCGCCCCTTCCCTGACGAGCGCCTCTCTTCCTGCCGCCCGAGAGCGCGCGGGCGCAGGATTCGGCCTGACGGGCGAATAACCGCTACCCGTCCCCGCCTCTGGCCGGGACTCGTTCGCGGGCATCTTCAGGGAGTGTGCATCAGGTGAAAGACTCAGAGAAAGACTGCGGCTGCGAGACTGGCGGGTGCTGCGGGCCGCGCGTTTCGCGGCGTGATTTCCTCGGGTATACAATCGGAGCGGCGGGGTGGAGCATCTTCGGCTTCCCCGGCTTCGCGGGCGCGTCGCCCGACCACCGGCTCACCGAA
>JAGVUD010000098.1 GCA_019136435.1 Armatimonadota bacterium
CGTCCAGAGCGGCACCGGGCAACCCGAAGCAATGGATGCCGTCCCGTTGGCGTTGATGGTGGTGTCATTTGTGTACACGGCAGCGGCCGGCTGAGGATTGCTCAGGCCCTCAAAAGCTGCCACGTCAATGCGCGGATACCAGTCGTTCTGCTCATAGCCGACGCTGTAGCCGCCGTACCGGTCCGACTGCAGGCTCACACTCGGCTCCATCGCCCGGAAGTCACCGCCGTTATGCAAGCTCATCACACCCCCAAAGCCGCCACCCCCGTTGTGAACCTTGAACAGGATGCGGTTCCAGCCGGCGGACATGCCCTGTGCCGCCGTCCTGTCCTGATCCCACGTAACACCGCGCGAGGCGTTGTTGTCCCAGAAGAGATTGCCGTTGAGCCATACCCGAACACCATCGTCAGAGCCAATGCCAAACATAGGACCCGCGCCGCTTGGCGCATAGACCCACGCAAACGCATAGGCATCGCAGTTGTCGCAGTTGTTGTTGTTGGCGTTGCTTGCGTTGCCCTTGAAGTTCAGGTAGTTGCCGAGGCCCGCGTTGCCGCAGTCGCCCGTCTGAACACGGAAGGGAGTCCGCGCACTGCCGTACAGCGTGTCCCGGACGTAGGTGCCGCGCGAGGTTTCCACGGCCGGATAGGCATACAGGCCCGACTCCGCCCACGGGAAGCTGCGGTTCGATGTGTCGCTGATGCTGCCGGAGCCGTACCCCCCAAACACTATCCAGTCGTTGAGGTACACCCACTTGTCCCCGTACTGGTGTATCTCTCGTATGGCGGTCCTCGCGTAGCCACAGACATTTCCGCATCCAGTTGTCCAACTCTCATCGGCGTTAAGATACACGCCATTCCAGTTGTACATGTCGCCGGTTTCGCCATACTCGAAGGCTTGCCAGCTGCACGTATGGGCACAACTGTCCCACTCTTTGTAGCTCCCGGTCAGGCCTCCCGCCTGGTTCCGATAGCGGATTCGGTCGCCGGTCTCGGCGCCGGCGCCGCAGTTGACATAGTCCAGGACGATGTAACCACGGCCGTTCCAAACGAAGCCCGGATTGAGCGTCGCATTGAACCCGCGCGCGGTGCAACTGGTGTAGTGGCTGTAGCAGTATCCGTAGGTCCCGCAGTCTGTGTAGGTTGCGGGGAAATTGCCCCATCCCGCGACGTACTTATCCCCCCACCACGCCAGGCCGCATTCTGGCGCCACAAACGTCAGACAAGCCGCCGCCAGCGCGACGAGCAGCGCAAATCTCCGCATATTCGCTTTCATTGTTTACCAGCTCCTTTCTCCGGCCCCAGCCGGGAGAGGACGTTGTCATCTTTCGAGAACCTGTATCTCTGCAGAATCGTCTCGTTAACGTCGTTGTGCAGCGACCTGTTGTACCGGAACTTCAGATCGCCGATAATCGCGCCCCGCACGAACTGCAGCGGCAGCTTCTGCCGCGGGGCCTTCGAGCGGACCTTCATCACGCAGAAGCCGCCGAAATCCTCGTAAGGCTCCGAGAGCACTCCGCCCTCGGCCACCTGAGCAATGGCGCCGAAGAGAGGAGTCTCCTCCCTCACAGCACGCTTCTCGCCCGCCATAATCTGCAAATCCGCATCGGCTGCTTTCAGTTCGGCAAAGCTCCTTCCCCGGCTGATCTCCTCGATCAGCATCTGCGCCTTCTGCTTCGCGGCATCGCGGGCCCTGTTTCGCTCGGCCTCGGTCGCTCCGGGCTCGGCCCGCACCGGCACCACGAGCGCGTCATACTCCAGCAGGGGGTCCACCATCCCCGTCCATTCGTTGTCGTAGTACGCCCTGATGTCGGCTTCCGGCGGAGTGTAGGACTCCAGCCACTGCTCCAGCAGCCTCTCCCTCGTGATCTGAGCCAGCGTGTCGTCGCGGAGCTTTGCGCGGTACTCAGCCACCGCGGCCTTACCCGCGGCGGAGTCGGCATAGCCCTTGCTCCGCGCGAGCTGCCCCAGCGAGAGGGTCTCAGAGTTGTAGATGGGGATATTCTGGATGTATGAGCAGCTCGGAAGCGTCCGCTTGTAGAGCCGCCCCAGCGCGGCGATGTCGGCCTGAGTGAGCGTGAACGTGCCGCAGGTGAGCGCGGTTTCCAGCACGTCGGGATCGGCCTTGAGCGGCTTGTCGTCCACCTTGACGGGGTGCTGCGCCACCGCGGCCTTGATGAGTTCCGCCAGAGCCGGTTCGCTCTTCAGCGTCCTGGCCCAGAAGCGGCCCTGAATCATGGGGTCGGGCGCAATCGCAATGAGCGCGCCGTCCTTGCCGATGCCTTCCCCATGCTCCACCAGAAAGTCAACCGCCTCGTCGTCCGTCACGGCAATCTTGTTCCAGGCTTCCGCGTCCTTCAACGCCTCGGCGAAAGCTTGTTCTTCCAGCAGCTTCAGGGCAGGCTTCCACTCGGGGCTGTCCGCCAGCTTCGCCTTTGCCGCTTCCGCCAGAAGGATGCTCCGAACCGCCATCTGCTTCGTGACGTTCTCGTACATATTCTCGTACGTAACGAACGTGGCGAGCGTCCGTGGTGTCGCAACCATCGATTGGATCTTCGCGCAGAGCTGACCCACCGTCAGGGTTCCGCCGTCCCATCTCCCAACGACGGTCTCGGGCTTGTCCGGCGAATAGCATTCGGCCGGCAGGGCACCGGGGAGCAGCGCCGCGGCAGCGACCGTCAGGACGGCGATTCGCGAGGCGCGCCGACACCACACGCCCGTGACCGGGTGACGGCGAATCGCCGCAGGCCGCGGGCAAGCCACGAATATGGGCAAAGCACGCACAGCGTGTTTCAGTAAGAGCATATGGAAAAGCCAGGGCGACTCACCGGTACCGAAGCGGACCAGGGGGGGCGGGTCGCAGCACACTCATCAGCGGGACCCAGTCAAGACATCTGCTGGATCACTCGAATCTACTGGTACATATGGTAGGGGCATTTGAGCGGCATGTCAATACCTGTTTCAATGGGCCGGAGACCTCGGCGGCGCGCGCGCTTGCGCAAGGGCCCGGATTCCTGCTAAAACATCAGCCGTATGTTCATCACTAATGCCCCCGATCTAGCAGCGTTCTGCACGAGCGCGCGCGGCGAGCCCGCGATCTACCTGGACACGGAGTTCAT
>JAGVUD010000417.1 GCA_019136435.1 Armatimonadota bacterium
GGTCGTAATCCTCACGTTATCGGCCGTGCCAGCCCCGCGGTTTTCCATGACGAGGCCAAGGCTGAATGGCTCGGCCGGCTCGACCTCGGGAGTGAAAGGATCGTCCGAGTAGACGTCCTTCTGCCAGAAGTACTTCAGGTGCAGGCTCGGGTTCGGCAACACATTGATGCGCGCTGGATATAGCGGAATCTCGAACTCAGCCCCGTTCAGGGTGTACGACATCGTCCCGCCGACGGTGTAGATGGTCTGTGCGTACGGGGCAGCCTCGTCCGTCGGGATTATCGTCCAGTCCGCTGTTCCAGACGCCGCAACTGCCAGTGTGCCAGTGCCATCCACCGCGGTCAGCCCGGCGAGGGTAGGATTGCTCACAGAGAAAAGCGAGGTCGAGTCGTTGTTCTCTGCGTCACGCACAATGAGTTGCACGAAGAGGTTCTCGATGGGCGCATCGCCCGCGTTGTCAAGCTGCAGCGAAGCACGGAATGCCGTCCGGCTGATGACCGCCCGCTGATCAATCCGCAGCCTTACGCGTGCGCAGATGCCTTCTTCGGGAGGAGACCCGGAGCCGTCTGGCATGGTGCCGTCAATGTCGTACCTCACCACATCGGCGGCGTACTTCGCGCCTCCGAATACCGAATCAAACCCTTCGGCCAGGTTCGCCCGAAGAGCCGCGTCCGCCGCATTCCATTTCGCGTGAAGCCGGTCGAGCGCGATGAAGTCAGCATCCCAACCGGCAGGGAGGTCCGCCTCATCGAATATCCCCTGGTTCCAGTAGTCGAGCGTGCGGTTCCAGCGCACGGCAAACGCAAGCACATCCGCGTCATCCACCCACGCAGGTCTGGACTGTATGAGAACGCTCTTCTCGGTCTCGCCGATATAGGCCCCGGCTTCGCTGGAACCGGCCAATGCCGCCTTGAGAGCATCCATCCAGACGCCCATCGCGGGGGCTCCAGACGGTGCGCCTTCGAGCCACGCATCGTTGCCGAGCATCTCCTGATACGCGTCAGATAGCGCCTGCAGCCGATCGGCGTGTATTCGCACGTACTCAATGGTCGAGACGGTGCTTCCGGCAAGGCCGACCCCTTCGCCCATCACCGCCGCGTCGTGACCCGGGAGGCCGTCACAGGCGTTGTAAAGATTGTAAAGGCACCTGGTCGCCGTAAGGACATGGCCGACATACGGTATCCCCGCCCCAACGCAGTCCGCCGCGTTCAGCATCGTGCCGTAGCAGCCCAGCGCGCATATGACCCGGTCCTGCGTGTCATCCCATGCGCAGTCCCAGCAGTCCCGGACACCTAGCGCCGTGCTGATGCAGGGCTGTATCGGTATGAAGTCAATCACGCACCCGAGCAGCACCTTCAGCCGTTCCAGATCGCAGGGATCGCAGTTGACAGGCTGTGCCACCACCGGCCCGAATGCAACGGGGTTCAGCTCTCCTCCGCCGCCTCCCTCGCCCCCGCCTATGATTGAGGCGCCGGGACAGACCTGCCCGTCCTGGATAAGCTCCACGGTGACGGAATATACTCTCGGGACGCCGCAGACCAGGTCGTATTCCAGCCACAGGCGTGCCCGAGAACACGGATCGGCCCCGCCCCCTCCACCGTCATCGGGGTCGAACCTGACAGGCGCGTCAATCTCGTCACCTGCGCCGAGGTCGCCAAGATTCGGACTGAGCGGAGTGATGGCAATGCCATTGCCGTTGGTCCAGCGCAGACGGACGTTATTGGCGGCAATCAGTCCGTGGTTGCTGATTCTGAAAGTATGCTGCGCAGGCGCCGAGAAGCTCTGGAGGTTGACAAGGCCCGGGGTGACGGTAATGACAGGCGCGGGTACATTGGTCTCGAACACTGCCTCCAGCCGGATGTCGTAGCGGTCCTCCACCACCACGGGCGACACGGAGAAGTGATAGGTAACAAGCTGGCGCGGCAGAAACGCTCGAACTTCCACGGTCTGAGCGTTGCGCACGAGAACCGGCGCATCGTAAGCGTTGTGCTTCTCGGCCGTGACGCGCAGCGTGTAGTAGGCTTCTGCCAGACCCTGGAACAGTACCGAGCCGTCCTCGCCTGTCACCCCTTGTGTCACGACTTCGCCAGTGACAGGGTCTGTAAGCACCACGTCCGCGCCCACAACCGGCGGCTGACCGGGTGCGTAGTATGTGAACTCGTCCTCCGCGATGACGCGCAGGTCTCCAACGCCGTCCGATATGCAGGTGAACCTGTACGGAACCAACTTCCCGTAGGACGAGCCGGAAGCGATAGCAATGCTGCCCGAATACAGGCCGAGTTCCAGGGACGCGGAGGGCGTCAGAGAGAGCACGATCGTCGCCGACTCAGCCGGCGCGAGCGGCGGGATGACCGCCGGCGAAGAAAGCGCCATCCACGACAGCGCAGGAATGCCCACGGGAATCTCGCCCGTCGCGCCTCCGCCGGTATTCGTTACCTGGAACTGGACGAACGTCTGCGAATCCCTCAGCATGCCCGCCGAGACGACTCCAGGCGTAACTGTAAGCTCTGGCGTTGGCGGGCGCACCGAGATGTAGAGCGGCAGTTCCGCCAGAGCGCCCTCGGCGCTGGCGATCCGGACAGTTACTGTGCCCGACCACTGCCCGCCGGTAGCCAGAGCTGTGTAGAACAGAGGCGCTGTGCCGTCAGCCTCCAGCGACGGCGGCGCAGTTACTGTGACAGTCACTCCGGCCGGCGCGCCTTCAACAACCGCCGAGATGCCGGTCAGCGGCGTGTCGCCGAGGTTAGTAACGTCAACCTGACCGGCAATCTGCTCGCCGGTGATCAGAACCGCCGATATGCTCGCAGGACTCGTCTCGATGCCGACGAGGATGAAGTCGTCCTGCACGGGGTTGCCCGTGACGCCGGGATGACGAGCCCCGACAAGGTACTGACCGGCCTCGCGGGGAAGCGGGTTGAAGACCGTCTGGAAAGCGCCCGAGGAATCCGTGCGACCATTGAGCACCCTGACGATACCCTTGACCTGCACCACTATCGCGACAGGGACATTCGACGCGGGCTGCCCGCCGGTAAGCCGCGTGGCCGTTCCGGTGAACAGAACCGGTGTCCCCGCGCGGGCGACATCTGTATCAGTCTCGACAGTG
>JAGVUD010000370.1 GCA_019136435.1 Armatimonadota bacterium
GTGTTCCAGCCGCTGTTGTCGTTGTCCGGCCCCGAGTTGGGGAAGCCGGTGGCAAACGAGAATGTGCCGAGCGGATCCTGGCTGGCCGTGCCGGTACCGGTGGTGGAGACCGTTGTGCCCGTGGTGACCAGCCCATCCGCCGGAACGGAGTTGAACGTCCACTGCGCCGCCGCGTTGGGCGACTTAACAGCCGTAAACGTTGAGCTCGGGAAGCTCTCCAGGTTGCCGACTCCCTCGCCCTGGGCCGCGCCGGCAACGACAGTGATGCCGAGCGAGCCGGAGCCGGTGATGTTCGAGAGGGTGACCGTGTAGGGACCAGTTGTCCCGTCCGTCCCGCTGACCTGAACCGCGCCGGCCGCGGCGGTGCCCGTGGCATTCACAGTGATGTCGCTCGCCGAGTCGAACCCGTTGACAGGCACATTGAACGTGACCGTGTAGTTGACCGGGCCGGTGTTGGTGAAGTAGGTGGACGGGGAACTGATGCTCGCGAGGGGCGAGGATATCAGATTCACGACGGTGCTGGGAGCGCTCGCGCGGCAGGCAGCGCCGCCCGAAACGGCATTGGCCGCCCCGGCCGCGACGGAGATCTGCACGGTTCCCGGGCCGAACATATCGGACAGGGTAACGGTGTAGGGGCCCGCGGTCCCATCGGTTCCGGTAACGGTCACCGTGCCGACCCAGGCGCTGGTGCCGCCGGTATCCACGACGACGTCAGAGGACGAGTTGAAGCCCGTGACGGGCTCGTCGAAGGTTACAGGGAAGCTGACCGGTCCGACGATGGTGGTTGTCTTGTCCGGTTCGCCGATGGTGGCCATCGGGCCGACAACACCATACGCATTGCCCGTGACGGTGACGGCGTCAAGCCGCCAGTTGCCGCCCGTTGCCACGGTTCCACCGGTCGGGCCCTGATAGATGCCCGAAAACGGGTCAACGTCAGCGGCGATCCGGAAGCCGAAGTTCGGGTTGTTGTTGACGTCCGCGATGCCCGACAGGTTGAAGCTCTGGGGGAACCAGGTGCTGCTGGCGGTCGCCGAGTAGGTCTCGAAATCCAGCCAGTTTGTGCCGTCCGTGGTGTACTGCAGGACGGCGGTGTTCGGCGAGGTGGAGGTCCAGCGCTGGGCGAACGAGATGGTAATATCCTGCCACCCGGCCGTGCTTGTCAGAAACTGCGCCCATGCCGTCTTCGGAGCAGGATTGGTGACGCTGATAACCCCCGTGACGTTGTAGAACGGCGAGAGACTCCAGGCAAGAGCGCTGCTGAAGCCCGAGAAATACCAGGACTGCCCGACAGGGCCCGCCGGTTCGGTTGTGCTCGGCGGTGTCGGGCCGTTATACGATGCTGTGCCGGTTCCGAGGCTGGGCGTGGGGAACGCGGCGAACGGGGACTGGGCGGACCCGCCGGAAGGCGTCCCGCTCTCCATGTCCCACTGAACAATCGTGTCTGCCGCGACGGGCGTAAGGCCGATGGCCAGCGCCGCCGCTATACAGAGTAGCTTGCGAAGCATTTTCGTCTCCTTTTTCTCTGTGACGAGTGAGATTCGAACGATCCGGACTACAGGAATCCGGCCTGTCAGCAAAGCGGTCCGGGGGCTGACCGGGGCCCCGGGGGTCGCGCTGCGTGCAACAGGCGGGGCGCTCGCGGCCCCGCGCGTCGTAATCCTACTGCGATGGGTAGTTCTCGAAGTTCTCGAACGGTTCCCACATGTCGGGGACCCTCGAGAAGGTCCCGCGCGCCGGAATGGCTTTGGCGTTGGCTTTCGGGCGATACATGCCGACATTCGGGCCGCCCATCGGCCGGTCAGCGGACCAGGTCTCGGGCGGGAAGACGTTCTGTACATGTGAGTCGCACATAACGACGTTCATCTTGCCGGAGTGCATGCAGGTCGGCTCTCCGCCGGTGTTCTGCTTGAAATGCGGCGATCCGTTGCGGTATGCGGTGGCGTCGGACTGCTGATAGGTCTCGAAGAACAGGATGGTCTGCGCGCTGTTCGATAACTGAGACGAGTTGATGCCCGGCAGCGCGGCGGTCCTGTCGGTCGGAGGCCACCGGTTGCGCCCGCGGTTGTGCGGCCTCAGATAGTCGTTCATCGCGTAACTGCGCCCCATGCTGGCGAAGCTGGTGCCGGGTGTGGGGACCTGGCCCGCCGGGGGCTTGATGCCGGCCGGGCAGCGCCAGACAGTGGAGCCCGCGGACTTGTTTCTGAGGTACTTGTCCAGGCCGCCGCCGGTGTCCTGATCGTAGGCGGGGAAGTCGTCGTTGCCGCCAGGATACGGGAAGAAGCCGCGCCAGTCATCCGCGTACATCAGGCAGGCTGTCCCAAGCTGCTTCAGATTGTTGATACATGCGGCCTGATTGGCCCTGCCCCTTGCCTGGGCGAAAACGGGGAACAGAATACTGGCAAGGATGGCAATCACAGCGATCACCACAAGAAGCTCGATGAGGGTAAATCCAGACAAACGCCTTCCGGCACGCCGCATAAAGATCCTCCCAGGTCATCAGGCCGGCTGTTGCTTGAAACAGAGAAGCCGAATAAGTGCTACTAGAGCCGATTAATAACAGTCTGAAGCCCCGCCCCGTCACTCGCCCCGAGCAAGTATACCCCAAGGGCGGTAATCCGTGGCCAGCACGGAGCTTAACATTCGATTGCCGGCTGCCGCCCGACCGCGCATTGTCTCCCAGGGCCTTGTCTCCGGGCCCCCAAAATCGTACCAGAGGACTCCCGAGGTGTCAACGACGGCCACGAATAGCGCCGGGAAATATTCTTGCGTTTCTTGCGATGAAGCGTTTCGGTGCGGGCAGCGTCATATAATAAGGGAGACGATGATGCGCGGCGCCGTCCGGCCGCGCCTCAGAACCGCCTGCAATGAATCTCACGCGACCTGTACAACTGGCCGTTGTGCTTGTGCTTGCGTCCGCCGCCTTGCGATGCGAGGGGGCGAACATCAGCGTGTACGCCTCCGGACAGCCCGTCCGCGAGGTGCTGCAGAAGCTCTCGGACTCCGCCGGGCAGGCAATTGTGCTCGACCCGGGCGTGCGGGGCAACCTGGACCTCGCGCTGACGGACGTACCGTTCACCAGCGCCCTGTCCGCGATCTGCCG
>JAGVUD010000030.1 GCA_019136435.1 Armatimonadota bacterium
CCGGTCGCTGCACGGCACCGAGTATCATCTGATGATGGCGGCGGCGGTGACGGTGCTGATTCCGGTTCTCGTGATCTTCTTCATCGCGCAGAGGTACTTCGTGAGCGGAATCATCATCGTCGAGATAACCAGCAGGAACAGAGCATCGCGGAAACGGAAGCGCATCCGGGCAAAACCGAACGCCACCAGCGACGCTGACGCCACCTGGCCGATGATCGCGAGCACCGTCACGATGAGCGTGTTCTTCAGGAATATCTGGAATGGCAGCACGGTCAGCGCTTCCGGGTAGTTGCTCCACTGCGGGTGGGTGGGTATCCACGAGCGATGCTTCGCCATCACCTCTGCCGCCGGAGTCAGCGATGTCGAAAGCATCCACAAAAAGGGAATCAGAAACACAGCGCCGAGCGCCGAGAGGACCAGGTAGCGCAGCGCTTTCTTCATCCGTAGTGCACCCACCGCTTCGAAGTCCGGAACTGAAACAGCGTCAGAATCAGCACGATCACGAAGAGCAGCCACGCCATGGCCGACGCATAGCCGAGGCGGAAATACATGAACGCGTTCTGGAACAGATAGAGCACGTACAGCAGAGTGGCGTTCGAAGGGCCTCCGTTCGTCATGACGAAGGCTGCCGAGAACACCTGAAAGCTCCCGATGACCGCCATCACCAGGTTGAAGAAGATTGTCGGCGAGAGCATGGGCAGCGTCACATGCAGGAACTGCTTCCAGTTGTTCGCGCCGTCAATCGTCGCCGCCTCGTACAGTTGCTCCGGGATGTTCTGCAGCCCGGCGAGGAATATCAGCATCGCCCCGCCCGTGCCCCACAGACTCATGATGATCAGTGCGGGCATCGCCCAGTCCGGCGAGCTGAGCCACAGCGGCGGATTGCTCGTGAAGTGCCGCAGAAACCGGTTGATCAGCCCGAGTTGCGGGTTGAACAGCCACATCCACAGCAGGTAGGTCGCGACGCCGGAGGTCACCGCGGGCAGGTAGAAGAGCGTACGGAAAATGCCCATTCCCCGCAGCTTCTGATTGAGCAGAAGCGCGAGCCCGAGCGCCGTGCACATTCCGAGCGGAACGGCGAACACGGCGTAGTACACGGTGTTGAAGAGCGATCTGCGCAGCAGCGGGTCGCTGAAGAGCCTGCGGTAGTTCGCCATGCCTGCAAACTGCGGCGGCGTAATCGCGTCCCAGTACGAGAAGCTGAGCGCCAGCGAGGCGATGATCGGCCCCGCCGCGAAGATCAGGAAACCGGCTATCCACGGCGAGATGAACAGCCATCCCGCCACGGCCTCCTTGCGCGCCATCCCCGATGCCTGCCTCTTCACGGGGCCTCCTTCAGGATCACATTCACGCGCCTGGCGAACCGCCTGCACACACCCTCCGGCGTCTGCACGCCCAGAAACGCGTCGTCGAGTTCCGATAGCGCCTGCGTGTAGTCCGCGAACTGCGGCGGAAAGGCGGCGGTCCGCGCGTGCGAGACGGCTCGCAGAAACTCGTCATCGTTCGCCGGGCTCACGTCCGTCTTCAGCATTCCGGGCGTCAGGGCCACGGGTTTGTACGCCGGTATCGCGTTGCCCATCCTCACGTTGCCGAGCGCGCCTTCCCTGCCAGAAAGAAACTTCAGGAACTCCCAGCATTCCTTCGGGTGCTTCGTGGATGTGAGAATGCAGTTTGCTCCCCAGATGAGCGTCGTCGCGCGCTGTGTGCCCTTGGGCATCGGCGCGACGTCCCAGGGGAAGCTCATGCCTTTCGCGAACGACTTGTACGCGTAGCGCGAGTTCGCGCACATCGCGATCTTCTCGGCCATAAACAGCTCTTCGGGGCTCTGGCCGGTGGACTGCCCGACAGCCGGGGCGACGTTCCACTTTGTAGCAAGTTCCACGAAAAAGCTGAACCCTTGAATCGCTGACGGGCTGTCCATCAGGCACACCGTCTCGTCCCTGTTGAACAGCTCCCCGCCGTTCATCCACACCCAGGCGGGCCAGCGGTTGTAGGCGTTTTGCGTGACGAATGCAAACTGGTCGGGCACCCGGTCTCCATCCTGGTCCACGGTCAGCTTGCGCGAAGCCTGCAGAAACGTGTCCCACGTCCAGCTTGCGTCGGGGTAGGGGAGACCGGCCTCATCGAAGATGCGCTTGTTGTAGAAAAGCAGGATCGTCGAGAAATCCGACGGCAGCCCGTAAAGCCTGTCGCCCCGCCGCATGCTGTCGAGAACCGGCTTGAAGTAGTCGTCCTCGTCGAAGGCCACGTCATCCTTCGCGAGCGTCCGCACATCCACCAGCAGGCCCTTTGCCGCATACAGGGGGAAGTTCGCCTGGGTAACGTGAATCACGTCTGGCGCAATCCCGCCCGCGATCAGAGTCAGCAACTTGGAGTCGTAGCCCGTATCGCCCAGGCTTGCGTTGAGGCGTATCTTGATGTGGGGGTGCGAACGCTCGAATGCGGGAATCAGCTCTTCGCGGTAGAGCGTGAGGAACTCCGGAGTCGCGTAGTTGTACCACTCCAGAACGACTCTGCCGTCCGGCGTGCGCTCCTCACGCACAGCGCCGCACCCCGCCGCCAGGGCGACTGCGGCGGCGAGAACCAGGGCGTACGCGAGCCTGAATGTGATTGTCTTCATGCGTGCAGGTGCTGGATCGGCGGAGTCCGCCTTCCGGGACGTTCATTCCACGTGCATCTGGCGAATTCCTACCCGGCGGCCGCGCCGTGCTTCCGGGCGTGCGCTTTCGTGAACAGCGACTTGAGCCAGATGGGCGTGATGAGGGTGGTGAGCATCACCATCGCGACGATCGCTGAGTAGGTCACGGCGTCAATCACCGGCTCTCCCTGCAGATAGTGCCTCGCCCCCACGCTCGCGAATATGAGGCCGACCTCCCCGCGCGGGATCATACCCACGCTCACGATCATCCTGTTTATGCCCTTCTGGGTGATGCCAATGCCGCACACCAGCTTTCCCACCATCGCCGCCACGAACAGCGCACCGGCCAGCCCAAGCGCTTTCGGGCTGGCAAAATGCCGCAGGTCGACGCTGAGTCCCATCAGAACGAAGAACACAGGCACGAAAAGATCAGCGATCGGGGCAATC
>JAGVUD010000025.1 GCA_019136435.1 Armatimonadota bacterium
TCCGGACCGCTACGTCTCGGCGGCGATGGGGGCATTCTACCGCCTTCTGGGCGAGCGCTGGCCCGAGGCGAGCCCGCCCGAGGAATCTGCGGGCTCGGGAGCAACGGAAGAGCAGGATGTACAGGTATAGGTGATAAACTTATACCGTAATAGACTGTCTGGCGGTTGCGATTTGCTGTTGACAGCGCCCTGCGCCATCAGTATACTGATTTCATGGATTTCAAGGATGAGAGCTTCCAGACAAATATGAGTGCCGGGGAGGACACATAGGAAGTGGCAACGCTGATTATCGAAGGCGGCCGCCAGCTTCGTGGCGAGGTCACGGCAAGCGGCAGCAAGAACGGCGCTCTGGCGCTCATGGCGGCGACCCTGCTCGTTGAGGGCGAGGTCGTCATCCACAATCTGCCCCGCATCAGGGACGTTCTGACCATGGTGGAGATGCTCCGATGCCTTGGCGCGAAGCCGCGCCTGAGCGACGACGGCACGCTCGTCGTGGACGCATCGGAGATCATCACGAACGAAGCCCCTTCGCATCTCGTCTCGAAGATGCGCGCGTCGTTTCAGGTGCTGGGACCCCTGCTTGCCCGGACAGGCTCCGCGCGGGTGGGCATTCCGGGGGGCTGCAACATCGGCCAGCGGCCGATTGACCTGCACATCAAGGGCCTGACCGCTCTGGGCGCCACCGTCCTCAATGACGGGGGCATTGTTGAAGCAGAAAGCAGCGAGCTGCACGGCGCGCGGATTTATCTCGACTTCCCGAGCGCGGGCGCAACAGCGCAGATCATGATGGCAGCGACGCTGATTCTGGGCTCGACAACCATCGAGAACGCGGCCAGCGAGCCCGAGATCCAGGACGTTGCCCGCCTGCTGAACAAGTGCGGCGCGCGCATCCAGGGGGCCGGGAGCGACACGATCCACATCGAGGGCGTGAAGCGCCTGCACGGGGCCATGCACGACAACATCCCCGACAGGATCGAGGTCGGGACGCTGGCGCTCGCGGCGCTCAACACCGGGGGCGACATCTTCATCCGGGGCGCGGTCAGCGAGCACTGCAATGCGGTGCTTCTGAAGATGCAGGAGGTGGGGGCCAGAGTCATCGAAGAGACGGACGGCATTCACGTCAGCCCGCTGCGGCGGCCGGTTCTGGCCGTGGACCTGGTAACCCTTCCCTACCCCGGTTTTCCGACCGACCTTCAGCAGCCGATGGGGGCGGTGCTTGCCACGGCGGCAGGCTCGTCCGTTATTACCGAGAAGGTCTATGAGGGGCGTTTCCGCTACCTCGGCGAGCTCGAGCGGATGGGCGCCCATACGCGCGTGGAGGGTCAGACGGCCGTGATCCGGGGCGTGACCCGGCTCCATGCGGCCCACGTGACAGCGTACGATCTGCGCGCGGGGGCAGCGATGGCGATTGCCGCGCTTGGCGCCGAGGGCACGACCGTGATTTCGGACGTGGAGCATATCCGCCGCGGATACGAGAACTTCGAGCAGAAACTGAACTCGCTCGGCGCGACAGTGCGCACGGGCGACACCCCCCTCGAGGAGGGCTCTAGTTGTTTGGAATGACCGCCGACATCGGCGTAGACCTCGGAACGGCCAACATCATCGTCTACCGCAAGGGCAAGGGCATTGTCCTGCGCGAGCCCTCGGTGGTGGCTATGTCGGTGACGAAGAAGAAGATTCTCGCCGTGGGCGAGGAAGCCCGGCTGATGATCGGCCGGACTCCCGGAACGATCGTCGCCATCCGCCCCCTGTCCGAAGGAGTGATCGCCGACTACACCACCACCGAGAAGATGCTCGGGTACATCCTCGACAAGGTGTGCGGGCGCAGGCGGCTGTTCAAGCCGCGGGTGCTGGTTTCCGTGCCGTCGGGCGTCACGAACGTGGAGCGGCGCGCGGTGATCCAGGCGACGCGCGCGGCGGGCGCGGGCGAGGCTTACACAATCGAAGAGCCGATGGCGGCGGCCATCGGGGCCGGGCTGCCTATCAGCACGCCGGGCGGGAACATGGTGCTCGACATCGGGGGCGGGACGACGGACATCGCCGTCATTTCGCTGGACGGCATTGTGGTGAGCAACTCACTGCGCATCGGCCGGATGGAGGTGCGGGGCCGAGACCTGGTCGCCGGACTTCCCAAGACCGTGGAAGTCACCAGCGAGGAGATTCGCGCGGCCATGGCGGAGCCGATCAATCTGATCGTCGAGCGCGTGAAAGCCACTCTTGAGCAGACGCCTCCCGAACTCTCATCGGACATCATCGAGCGCGGCATTACGCTCACGGGCGGCGGCGCTCTGGTGAGAGAACTGGACAGGCTGCTTTCGCTCGAGACGAACATCCCGGTTCACGTGGCCGACGACCCGCTTTCGTGCGTTGCGCTGGGCACAGGACGGGCGCTCGAGGAGATGTCCGCCATTCGCGAGAGCCAGGTGATGGTTGGCGCGGACTAACGGCTGCCCGGGAACTCCAGTATAGCTTTAAGCCCTAATGATGGACATGCCTGTACGCACAGCGTCAGAAGCGGACGCCGAGTTTCATCTGCGCTTCGTAGGTGGGATCATTCTCGATTGAGGCATCGCGCGTGTCCGTGCGGGATCCGGTGAGCCAGATGTTGAAATCGTCGCCCATGTCCCTGCGCAGCCCCAGAGAAATGCGCCGCGACGAAGACCCGTAGCCTTCCGTCTCGCTGTACTCGTAGCCGCTGGTCAACTGCGTGGCCCGCGCCAGCGCAAGCTGAATGCCGGCCTGGGTTTGGAACCAGCGCCGGGCCGTCATATACTCGTCCTTGTAGGCATAGGCGCCGGTGAACCCCAGAATGCCAATGCTCGCCTTCAGCCCCAGCGATTTCGATCGGTAGTACCCGACGTTGCCCTTCCCGTCCTCCGGGTTCTCCGCAAAAGCGGCGACGATGCCCAGGCTCTTCCATGGGCTCAGCGTCAGATCAAGTTGCGCCGTGTCCACGGACTCACCCGCGCCGTCCCGCGTCTTGTACCCGCCGCCCAGCTTCAGGTAGGAGCTCGGTGTGGCGGTGGCGGCGATCTCGCGCGCGACGAGCGTGCTGCTGCCACTGTCGGTGAAGGCGTAGCCGCCGGCGAGCGTCAGGAAGTCGAACGGCTGCGACTCGAGGCGCAGATCGCGCGTGCGCAGGCCGAGCGCTTCGGTCTGGCGGTCGGTGAGGCCCGCCGACACCTTCAGGCGCGCATTGGGCGCCGCGGCGATGCGGATGCCCCCGGAGTTATCGGCCCCGCTCTGGTCGCTGCCATGCCCGGAGAATGTCGCCACGACATCCACCGCTTTGTGTGGCTTCGCCGTTATCCCCACATCGAGGTCGCTCGCGGCGCCCTTCGCGGAGGTCTGGGCGAGCTGGTAGGCAGCATTGAATGCGACGTTGTTGACGAGACTCGACGTCACCTTGAGCACCTTCGTGGACGAGGTGTCGCGGGCGCCGCCGCTGGCGGAGGTCTGGTCGGTCCACGCCAGCAGCACCTTGCTTTTCGTCCCGAGAGCGCTGTCAATCTGAAAGGCATCGGTTACGGCGCTGCTCTCAACGCCGTTTGCGCCCGAACCGACAGCCGTTCGCGTGAAGAGGAACTGCCCACCGGGCGCGAACACGTACTTCAGGCTGTGGTTGAGCGAGGTCGTGGCGTCGCCGCCGGCATCCTCGCGGCTCACGCGCTGGTAGCCGGACGAGAACGACAGGCGGCCGGCCTTCGGCCCGTACGAGAGCCCGTAGGTCTGAACGTCCTGCCCCGCCGCGATTCCGTAGTCCTTGCTCCCGCTGAATGCCCGCCCGGCGCGCACGTACGAGCCGGTGAGCTTCACATCTCCCAGGCTGCTGGCGGCGCCGAAACGCGCGGCCGACCGGTCGCCGAAACCGCCTCTGCTGTCGCCGCCCTCCGGGGTCATTCCGGTGAATAGCGCCGTTGTGATGGAGGTGGTCTGCGACACCTGCGTCTTGCCCTGCAGCCCGAGCACACCTCCCGTGTTTTCGGACTGCCCGGCGCCCTGCTTGTACAGGCCGGTCAACTGCAGGCTGGACCGGTCCGACGCGTAGAGATCGAGCGCGACAGGAACATTCGTGCCCACGGCGTTTCTGGTGCATCTCTCGGGATCCACCGGATACTCGACCTTGGCAAGCCCTGTGGTCTTCAGAACCGACGTGAAGGTAATGGTGCCTTTGGCGTAGTCCAGGGCGTAGTCAACGCCTCTCAGCGCCGCCCGTCCGTTCACCGATACCATTTCGCGGGAAGCGGGAATACCCGCCCACGAAAGCGTGTATGGCCCGCGCGAGTTGTTGCCGCTGATGATGTCGCGGCAGTACCCGGGCTGCAGGTCCGAGGAGCCCGAAGCGCTGACGGTGGTGACCGGCGACATGAGGTGCAGGCCTGTCATCTGGGCGGCAGCCGGGCGCGCGCAAGCGGCGGCGGCAAGAGCAGCCGCCGCGAAGACGAGCATCCGCCTTCTTTTTTCGCGTGCGTTCAACATATCGGTGTCACCATGATATGAGACGGCTGGCGCCACGAAAGGTTTCCGTTTGAGCACCGAACGCGGCCTTGTCCGCCCGACGCTGAAGCAGGGATTTGCCTCTGCTCTACGTAAGTCCACCGCGGGCAGGCCGCGAGACGCAGTTACCGCGCGCGGCCCCGCAGAAAGACAGCAATTGACAGAACCGCTCCGAACCATCCTCCCCGGCCTCATCGTTTTCATGACCACCTTTCAGCAGGGGATCACGGGCTTCGGCTGCACTGTTCTGGCCCTTCCGTTCGTGGTGCTTCTGCTCGGGATGGATGTCGCCGTAAAGGTGATGGTACTGCAGGCGACGATCCTTTCGACATACATCGTCGTCACCTCGCGCAGACACATCGTATGGCGCGAGTACGGGCACATCGCGGCCTACGCCCTGGCCGGGCTCCCGCTGGGGATGATTCTGTATCGCGTACT
>JAGVUD010000081.1 GCA_019136435.1 Armatimonadota bacterium
TAGCAGACGCCGCGCGGGCGCTCAAACGGACCTGAAACGGAGCGGCGGGGCAGGAATCGGCACGGTGAGAAGCCAAATGAGCGGATAACCAGCTATGCGATTATTCTCTCGTGCTTCTTCGCCGACCGCCAGCCTGAGCGCGCTTCTGATGCGTGATTTGCCGCTCGTTGTGCTGCTCGCGCTCGTGTTCGGCTACTTCGCGCACTGGGCGCCCGGCTTTCTGGACCGGATCAACCTGGCGTCCATAGGCCGCGACACCGCCGTCATCGGGATGATGGGCATGGGGCTGACCCTGGTCATCATCACGGGCGGCATTGATCTTTCGTGCGCGTCTATTCTGGCGCTCTCGGCCAGCGTGATGGCGATTCTGATGCGCGACCATGGCGGGATAGCCCTGCCGGTGGCCGCGGCGCTCGGCGCCTCGGTGCTTCTGGGCGCGGGCAACGCTTTTCTGGTGACGAAGCTGAACGCGCCGCCGATCGTCGCGACGCTTGCGACCCTAAGCCTCTACCGCATGCAGGCGATCAAGATGGTGACGCTGATCAGCCCGCTTGCGCCGGGCTTCCGGACGCTCGGCACGGGGTGGGCATCGTTTCTGGTGTTCGTTGCGCTTCTGGCGGTTGGACTGCTGATTCTGGGGCGGACGCCGTGGGGCCGCCACGTTTACGCGGCGGGCGGCAATCCGGCGGCGGCGCGGCTGAGCGGCGTGTCCGTGACGCGCACAATCGGCTGGACCTACGTCGCCAGCGGCTTCACGGCCGGGATGGCAGGTCTTGTGGCGGCGGCGACGCTGGACTCGGTGCAGGGCAACATGTTTATGGGCTACGAGCTGGATGCCGTGGCGGCGGTGGTGCTCGGCGGGACGTCCATGACCGGAGGCAGGGGCGGCGTGTTCGGCACGGCGGTCGGGGCGGCGCTGATGGCTGTTCTCAGGAACGGGCTGATCGTCAAGGGGCTGGACGTGTTCTGGTATCAGGCGATCATCGGCATTGCGATTCTGGGGGTGGCCGCGCTGGACTGGGCCGCCGGGCGCGTGCGCGAGCGGCAGGGAGGCGCGGCATGAAGGAGCTTTTGCAGCGGCTGGCCGAGTTCCGTTTGGGCACGTACGTCATATTCCTGGGGCTGACGGGGTACTTCGCCGCCACGCAACCGGGGTTTCTGGACTCGGCGAACCTGCTTTCTCTTGCTCGGCAGTACTCGGAACTGGGCATCGTGGCGGTGGGGATGACGCTCGTCATCGCGACGGGCGGCATTGACATTTCGGTGGGCGGCATTGTGGGCCTGACGGCCATGCTGGTTGGGGTACTCGGCGTGACGCTGGGCTGGAACATCTGGGCCGCGGCGGGGGTTGGTTTGTGCGCGGCGGCGGCCGTGGGGGCCGTGAACGGCTTCGCGATTGCGTATATGGGCGTGCAGCCGGTTCTGGTGACCCTGGCCACAATGAGCCTCACCAGGGGCATCGCGTACATTTTGACGAGCGGGACGAGCCTGTCCATAAATCAGCCCGGCTTCCAGGCGATTGCTTCGTCGGATATCGGCGCGGCTGGCGGCGCCCTCCCCACCCCATCGGTTATCATGGCGCTCGTGTTCATTGCGGCGGCCTTCGTGCTGCGCAAGACCGTGCACGGCCGCTATCTGCTCGCGCTGGGGCAGTCGGAACAGGCGGCGGCGCTCTCGGGCATACGCGTGCGGCGCGTGAAGTTCGCGGCGTATTTCGGGCTAGCTGTGCTGGGCGGGCTCGCGGGAGTGCTGCTTACGTCGAGGCTCGCGACGGCGTTTCCGGATGCGGGCAGGAACTACGAGTTCGAGGCGATTACGGCCGTGGTACTGGGAGGAACGAGCCTGGCGGGAGGGGAAGGAAGCCTGCTGGGTACGCTTTTCGGCGTGGCGACCATGGCGGTGCTGAGGAACGGCCTGTCGCTCGGCGGACAGACGGATGTCGTGCGCACGCAGATGCTTGCTGTTGCGCTCATTACCGCTGTGGTTATTGACCTGTGGAGGAAGCGCATGCTGCGCTCCCTGGAGACCCGCGCCTGAGGGCTTCGGGCGCAAACCCTGTTTGAATCAACAACCTGTAAGGAGGCTTCTTTCCATGCGTTTTCTGAGATACGCTCTCGCGGCGGCTCTTGCGGCATCCCTTGCGGCGGGATGCGCGCAGAAGGCCGACGGGCCGGGGGACACCGCGGGCGGCGGCGACAAGCCCCACATCGTTTTTGTCTTCAAGGTCATGGGAAGTCCCTACGCCGACAGCCTGGCCGACGGCGTGAAGCGGGCGAATGAGGAGTTGGGGGTCAGGGCCGAGATCATCGGGCCGACGACCGGGAACGACATTCAGGGCCAGGTCAACATGATCATGGACCAGATCGCGCGCAAGGTGGACGCGATCGTGATTTCGGCGAACGACGCGAACTCGGTGAAGCCCGCGATGGAGGCCGCTGAGAAGGCTGGCATCAAGGTTTACACGTGGGACTCGGACTCGCCCGGGTCGGGGCGGGAGTTCTATGTCGCGGGGTGCGACGACGTTCAGATCGGGCGCGACGTGGCGAAGCGCGTGGTTGACGAGATGGGCGGCAAGGGCAAAATCGCGATAATGACGGGCACGCTCACGGCGAACAACCTGCGCATGCACGTTGACGGCGCGAACGAAGAGCTGAAGAAGCACCCGGGCATCACGGTGGTGGACCCGCTTCTTGCCTGCAACGATCAGAAGGACCAGGCAATCAAGGGCGCGATCTCGATGCTCCAGAAGACGCCGGACCTCGGCGGCTTCGTGGCGCTGTGCTCCCCGGCGGCCCCGGGCATCGCCGAGGCTCTGATGCAGACGGGCAAGGTGGGCAAGGTGAAGGTGTGGGGCATTTCGCTGCCGAGCGAAGTTCGCGACTACATTAAGAAGGGCGCAATCAGCGGCGCTCTCTTGTGGAACCCGGCGGACATGACCTACGCGACGGCTCTGCTTGTGCGGGACCATCTCAAGTCGGGCGCCATGCCGTCGGACGGCCAGGAGATTCCCGGTGTCGGCAAGATCAGGGTCACGGGAGATCAGGCGGTGATTCCCGGCGTCGTCATCTCGAAGGACACGGT
>JAGVUD010000196.1 GCA_019136435.1 Armatimonadota bacterium
CCGCCGCGCACGACGACCTCGGTCCCTTCGTCCAGTGACAGTTCGCAATACCCGCCGAGCGTCAGGCGTGCCCCGCCGGGACCGGCGACGACCCGCTCGCCACGAGCCAGCGTCGCGCCGCTCGCCTTGCGTGTCGCGCCAACGCCAACCCCCACGGCGAGACTGCCGCTCCCCGAGATCCCGGGATACGGATGGGGCCGGGTGAGCCAGCAGGTGGCTCCGATAGCAGCGGCGACGATGACAACGGCGGCCGCAGCGGCCAAGGCTACCGACCCCCGCCGCCGTTCGCGGACGAGGGGCACGGCGCGCTGGCGGCCGCGAGCGAACGCCTTGGCCAGGAGCCGTTCGCGCGAGCCCTTGAGAGCCCCCTCAGGTGCGAGCACCTCGCGGAACAGGATCTCGGTGAGCAGCTCGGCCTGGACCTCCGACCTGGTCCCGGCGTCATCCAGAGCCCGGACCAGCTCCGCAGCCCCGTCGCCGGTGACCTCCCCGTCCTCGAGCAGACGGGCGAGCAGCGTTTCCACCTCACGCTTCATGGCGGGACCCTCCACCAAGGGCCGCTTCCAGGCAGCGTCGCAGGGCCTGGCGGATGCGGTAGAGACGCGTGCGGACCGTGACAGCATTGACGCTGAGTTCCTCGGCGATGCGGGCGAGGTCCTCCTCCTCTTCGTAGTGCCGTCGCACCAGGCAGCGCTCGCTGTCCGAGAGCTTGCTCAGGCACTGCCGGAGCACGGCCCGGATCTCGGTCCGGTCGGCCCGGCTCAACGCATCCTCGTCCTGTCGTGCCATCAGGGCTTCGAGCCGATCCGCCACCGCCTCGGGGAGGCGTCGCTTCTCCCGCCACCAGGCGTAGGCCAAGTGACGGGCCGTGCCGCGCAGCCACTTTCCGGCGTCCTCAGCGAGATCCCCGCCGCCCGCCAGACGCTCGAAGGCCAACAGGAAGGCCTGGTGCACGAGGTCCTCCGTGTCGACCGAACGGGCTGTGAGCACGGACACGCAGGCCCAGACACTGCCGTAGTGCCGGTCCACCAGCTCCTCGAACGTCTGTTGCATGTCCCGGATGGCCCATCTCCTCTTCTGCCGGGGGGCCGGGCCAGGCTCAAGCGACGCAACCGGACTCCGCGGCCCAGCGGCCCGTCTCCTACACTAGTGTATCTGGGTGACCAAGCGTTCCCACAATCTGAGGCAAGCACACCCCGCCAGCCGGAATGCGCGATACACAAGGCCTTCAGCCGATCGACCGGGGCCGCGCGGGTGTGAGGGACTGGGTGCCGGCCGGCTCGACCACGTCACGCGCCGCCTTGCGGCTCGTGAGTCGTCCCCCCCTTCGGGCTTCGACGCGAGGCCCTTGTTGCCTCGCCCAACTCAGAGCGGTTGCCGACCCGAACGTCCGCCCGTCGACTGGATGAGCGTGGTGCCGGCCCCCCGGAATGCGGCCCCCTCGAGCGCCTTCTCAAGCAGCGTGGCCGTATTCCAGTCCTCTCTGGGGCTGCCGTTGACGGCGATGGCCCTCAATCCACCGGGACTCCTTGCGGGGGTCGGAAGGCGTCTCCCTTGGTGGCTGGCCTCCTGGCCTATGGGTTCAGCCTTGCGGCGAGCCTGTCTGTTGCGGGTTTCCTTGCGCGGATGTGCAAGAAATGCGCCACGACCTGGGCATCCTGCACGTCCGGACAGGCACGCACTGTGTCGTCGCTCGGGCGCGGCTCCTCCACCCGCTCCAGCAAGAAGCCCGTCTCAATCAGCATATTGAGCCACTGGCTGAGCGTTTGAGTGAACCTGGGTATCCTGAACTTCGGGAGTCTCTGCCTGAGTTCCTTTGGGGTAGCCCCGAAGAGCCACTCGGAAATCTCGCCGTTCAGATTGTGGAAGTAGCCACCAACCTCGATCGCATAGGTCTGTCCCTGTTCGTTTCTGAGGTTGCGGCGGTGGGGTGTGTCGAAGCAGGGGTGCGTGATTGAGAACTGCAGGAAGCCGCCATCTCTGATGACGCGGAAGGCTTCACGCAGTGCACGCTCGGTCTCAGGGATATCCATCAAGCTCATGGTCGCCGTGGCAAAGTCGAAAACGCCGTCCGGAAATGGCAATTGGACGGCGCTTGCGATGCGGTAGTCGATACCAAGAGGTTCCTTCTGTTCCAGTTCCCTGGCATGCCTGATGAAGACCTCTGCTATGTCTATGCCCACGAGCCGAGCGCCCTTCTTGGCCATGAGCCGGGTATTGTGGCCTTCCCCACAGCCGATGTCCACTCCCTCCAAGCCCTGGACGTCAGGCAACATGGTCAGGAACGCGGGCGTGTTAAGGTGGTCGCGGTAGACGTCGCATCCTGCCCGAGCAAGCTGTGTCCAAACCTCAGCATTCTCATTCCAGAACTGTCCGACGTCCCTGTGATCCATACTGTTACCCCTGCCGAACCTGCCGTTCCATCCCTATTGCCATATCCGACCCTTAGCGTTCGTGCGACGCATCTCCCTGGGCAAGGATTCCCCTGACCTGCGCCAGAACGAGCGCCGCGAGAAGCCGGTTCCCCGCAACGGTCAGATGCACGCCATCATTCAGGATGTACAGCGACAGGTCTCCCCGGCTCCGGATCTCTCTTGACAGGTCCACCAGCGCGTACCCGTTCTGACTGGCGAACTCCCGGGTCAGTTCTCTGAACCGCTCGGCTGATCCGTCCAGGCCGCCCCATTCGGCAAAGAACTCCTTGGCGCCCTCCCGCTTCATGACGGAGTGGAGTGCGTCGATCACCGGCGGGAACGTGATCACCATGACCCTCGTCGACTGGGGCAGATTGGCGCGGAGCTGCTCCAGGAGCGCCCTCGATTCGTCCAGTTCCACCCGCCGTTCAGGGTTGACAAAGCCCGCGTTGTTGCCACCGAACTGGATCAGGAGGATGTCCGGTGCATTGGCCAGCACATCCGACTCGAAGCGCCTCATCTTCTCCCGGTCCGACTCGCCGCCGACACCCGCGTTGATGACCTTGAAGCGGATGGCCGGGAACTCCGAGCCCAGCGAGCGCTCCAGGACCCGCAGCCACCGGTCCTCGACGTCCGGCATCTGTGTCGTGGCCTGCGTGATAGAGTC
>JAGVUD010000531.1 GCA_019136435.1 Armatimonadota bacterium
CCGCGCGGTTCGAAGACGCGCCAAGGCGCCCCCCGGAGGCGATGGCAGGCCCGTCAGCGCGCGAGTTCGGCCGCCCTGAGAAACACCCCCAGCAGCATCTCCCGCGTGAGCCTGCGCGTGAAGGTGTTCTGCTGGCTGGGATGGTAGCTGCAGACGAGGAATCTGCCGCCCGGGAGAGGGAGTTCGGCGCCGTGGGCAAATGCGCTCTGGCGTATGCCGCACCTGAGGCCGGACTCGTCCAGCGCCTTCAGGGTCTCCTGAAACGCGATGCGTCCCAGCACGACGGTCACCTTCCAACGCGGACAACTCTGCAAGGTGCGAACCAGCCACGCCCGGCAATTCTCGAACTCATCTCGGGAGGGCTTGTTCGCGGGGGGCGCGCAGTGGACGGCGGCCGTGATGAGCGCGTCCTTCAGCCGCAGGCCATCGTCCGCGCCCGTGCTGTCGGGCTGGCTGGCGAAGCCTGCTTCGTGGAGGGCGCGGAACAGCCAGTTGCCGCTCTCGTCGCCGGTGAACATGCGGCCGGTGCGGTTCGCTCCGTGCGCGGCGGGAGCGAGGCCCACTATGAGCAGCCTCCCGCTCGGGTCGCCGAAGTTCGGCACCGGCCTGCCCCAGTAGTCCTGCTCGCGAAAGGCGCGGCGCCTGACCGTGGCGACCTCGCGGATGTACGAGCAGAGCCGCCCGCAGCGCTCGCAGGCGGCAATCTGCGCGTTGAGCTCGTCGACGGGCGTCACGCGCCCGGCTAAAGCGCGACCGGCTCGCCGGACTGCGCGGACTTCCTTGCCGCCAGGCTGATCTTCAACGAAGTCCGCGCGGAATCCGGGGTGACGATCTCCGGCCGTCTGTTCGATTAGAGACAGTCGAGGAAATAGCCGATCTCAACGAGGTACCCCCCGAGCGAGGAAACGTTTCCGCCCGCCTCAGCCGAGGCGCCCTCGCCCACGGACGGCACCTCCGGCGCGAACGCCGCGCCCCCGGACGGGAACACCATCAGCGATGGGCTGGCCGTAATATCGAGCCTGATGCTCGCCTTCTCGCACTCCACGATGGCCGATGCGCTGAACGGGAACTCCCCGCGCATCGTGAGCGAGCCCTCCGCGTACGAGTTCGCGCCGCCGGCATGCCCCCACCCGAGCGTCATCGCCGTGTCGAGAGCGCCCCGGGAGCCAGGCATTGCGCGCGAGAGGACCTTCGACGGAGGCCCGACGAGATAGGTGATGAAGTCCAGGTCGTGGATGTGCAGGTCGAGGATAGCGCCACCGCTGCGCGCGGGATCGGCAAGCCAGTCCTGCCATGCCCAGGTGGCCGGCGGGCTGAGGCGGCGCAGGCTGGCCCAGAGCACCCGTCCGTACTCGCCCGAGTCCACAAGCTGCTTGATTACGGCGTACTCCGGCCAGAAGCGCACGACCTGCCCCACCATCATCGTGACACCCGCCTGCTCGACAGCTCCGATCATCGCGTCGCACGACTCCACGCTCAGCGACAGGGGTTTCTCGCAG
Organism: Armatimonadota bacterium; assembly: GCA_019136435.1. Classification (GTDB taxonomy): domain Bacteria; phylum Armatimonadota; class UBA5829; order DSUL01; family DSUL01; genus JAGVUD01. The sequence goes on from JAGVUD010000531.1 coordinate 1,500, forward strand.
AATATGTGCCGGCCCGCCCGCGCGGCGGCTATCACGTGCTCTTCGTGCAAGTATGTGGGCGTGCAGATGTCCACCGCGTCAATATCCGCGTTCTCGAGCATGGCCTGCAGGCTCTCGTACGGCTGGCACCCGAGCTTCGAAGCCGCCTCGCCGCGGCGATCGGCTTCGACATCCGCAAGCGCCGCGACCTTCGCCCTGCCGGTCGCGGCATAGCACTGGGCATGCATTTTGCCCATAAAACCGTATCCAACCAGGCCGATTCTGATCATTGTACGCCTCTTTCCGTTGCCGAGGCGGCGCGCTAGAGGTTTGCGGCCACCGGGAACTCGATATTCTGGAATGTGTTCGTCCGGGACGACTCTTTCGCCTTCAGGCACATCAGCACGCTGAGGATGCCCGCCGAAAGCGGCGCGACCGATTCGGCTTCGCCGCGCATAATGCGCAGGAAGCTGTCTGCGAGCACCGTGTCCCCACCCCCGTGCGAGGCGGCCTTGCTGTCGGTGCGGTAGGTCTCGATGCGCGGCTGATGGTGCATCACGACCTTGAGTTCGTCGGTGTACCAGTCGAACTCGAGAGTCCCCCGGTAGCCGAAGAGCGTGGCGCCCCGCTTGCCCGCCGACTTGCGGGCGAAGAAGTTCTGGCTGTAACAGACGTGCATCCCCGTGTCGTAGCGGATGATTGCGCTGCCCGAGTCCTCGTTGCCGGTATCCACGGCAAACCCGCACCACAGGCCGCTCGGCTCGACGCGCGAGGTCTCCTGCTTGGTGTAGTAGCGGTGATAGGGGCTTTCGAGACAGGCCTCCCACTCGTCGCAGTCGTCGCAGCGCAGGCCGGCCGCATGATCGCCCTTATACACCTGCTTGGAGGTCATCGCGCAGACCTGCACGGGCTTGAATCCGAGCAGGTGGTTGATGTAGTCGAAGTCGTGCGTCGCTTTCTGAAGAAACAGCCCCTGCGTCTCGTTTTCGTCACGATACCAGTTCTGATAGTAGCAGGCGCCGTACGGGACGTTGTTCCACGCCTGCACATGCTCCACGGTGCCGATCTTGCCCGAGTCTATGATCTCTCTGGCCATCGTCACGAGCGGCGTGACACGCAGGGGAAACGACACGACGACCTGGCTTCGCGTCTGCTCGCTTGCGGCTTTGAGGGCAAGCAGATCCTGCATGCTTGTCGCGACCGGCTTTTCGAGGAAGAGCGGGAGGTTTCGCTGCAGCACCTGAACCGCCATTTGCGTGTGCAGGGAGCAGCGCGTCCCGATCAGCACGCCGTCCAGCTTCTCGCCGTCGAGCATCGCGGCGGCTTCCGTGTAGAACCGCACGCGATCCGGGTCCTTGCCCGCGGTTCGCATCTGATCTTTGATTTCGTCGCAGCGCGGATCGGTGATGGCGGCAATCTCCGTCTCGTCCGTCAGCCGCTCCACCAGACCCAGGACGCCGCGCGCCCGTCCGCCGTATCCGATAACACCTATTCGCAGCACTGGAATGCCTCGCTTTGTACTTATTGATGGGGTGAGCCGGGGCAGTTATAGCACAGCGAGGGGGAGTTTGGGAATAGAGCGGCCT
>JAGVUD010000478.1 GCA_019136435.1 Armatimonadota bacterium
ACCGGCGGGCCTGACGAGGCGCCGTCGCGGACCCGCGTGCTCGAGGCGGCCGAACTGCTATTTGCGCGCGGCGGGCGCCCGGTGTTCGTCACGTGCGGAAGCCGGGGCGTTGTCCTCTGGACAGGCGAAGGGGTGGCGGAGATACCGGGCGTTCCCGCTCCGGGCGAGACCGACACGGTCGGCGCGGGCGACAGCCTGCTCGCCGGGGTCGCGGCGGCGCTGGCTGCCGGAGCGCGGCCAGCCGATGCCGCGTCGCTCGGCAACTACGCGGCCGCTGTCACCATTCGAAAGCTGCACCAGACCGGCACGGCTTCTCCGGACGAGATATGGGGCGTGGCCGCCGAAGGAACCGCGCCCTGATTCCTCGAAATAGCTCAGCGAGGGTAGCCCGGCTGGAGGAATTGCCGCTTGCTCGAATACAGACCCGTTGACGAAACAGTTTACAGGAGCGAACTGCTCCCTTGGCTTCCGCCGCGCATACTTGACGCGCACGTGCACGTCAGCCTCGCGCAATGCCGTGTGCCCATCAGTCCCGAGCGGATCAAGGCGAACTGGGCGATGGAAGTCGGGGTCCGGCAGTCGTGGGAGGAACTGAGAACGGCGTACGCGACTCTCTTTCCGGGGGTTGAGGTGTTCTGCCTTGCTTTCGGCGGGGTCTTTCAGGAACTGGATATCAGCGCCGAGAACGGCTATGTTCTGCAGGGAATCAAAGACGCCGCCAATCGCGCCCGGGGCCTCTTCGTTACCCGCCCCGGGGACAACGCGAAGCTGATTCATGAGGCGTTTGAGCGGGGTTTTTCAGGCATCAAGCCCTATCCGGATCTCGCCCCCGACAGTCAGGCCGACTGCAGCGTGTTCGAATTCCTCCCGCGAGAGCATCTGGACGCCCTGAACGAACACAGGGGCATCCTGACGCTGCATTTGTCACGGCCGGGGCGAATCGCTGATCCCGACAACATTCGCGAGGCCCTTGAGGTGGCGGACACCTGGCCGGACATCCGCCTTGTGCTTGCGCACGTCGGGCGCGCGTTCTGCCTGCCGACGGCGCTTAAGGGGCTGCCGCACTTCACGGGACGGCCCAATGTCAGGTTCGACTGTTCGGCGCATCTCAATCCGGATGTCTTTGCGTACTTCCTGGAGACACTTGGTCCCGAGCGCCTGCTTTTCGGTAGCGATCTGCCGATTACCCTTATGCGGGGCGTGCGCGAGCACGCCGGGGAGCGCTACATCAACTACACGGATGCCCCGTACTCGTGGAACACCGATCGCAAGAGCCCGGAGGAAGAGGCGCGGTACACTTTCTTTCTGTACGAAGAGCTGCGGGCGCTGATCAGTGCTCTCGGCAGGGTGGGGATGGGCAAGGCGGAGATGGAGGCGATACTCTACTCCAACGCCGCCCGAATGCTCGGAATCGAGGATGACAATGACTGACGAACAGGGAAGGCGCATTTCGAGGCGCCGCTTTATCACCGCCGGAGGGGCCGCCGTTGCGGGCGCCGCTCTGGCTCCGCGAATCGTTTCGGCAGAGGAGGCTCGCACATTGAGGAAGCCAAAGAAGGTCCGCATCGGAGTTGTCGGAGGCAGGTTCGGCTGCGCATTTCAGTGGCACGAAGACCCCGGCTGCGTGGTGCAGGCGGTCAGCGACCTGCGCGAAGACCGGCTGAAGAACCTGGTCAACGCCTACAAATGCGACACGACGTACCCTTCGCTCGAGGAACTGATCAAAGCACGGGACATTGACGCCGTCGCCGTCTTCACCCCCGCGCCCGACCACGTGCGGCACTGCGTCAAAGCGCTGAAGGCGGGCAAGCACGTCATCTGCGCGGTTCCGGCGGCGATGACGATAGACGAGTGCGAGGAGCTTCTGGAGACCGTCCAGAAGACCGGGCTGACGTACATGATGGCGGAGACGAGCTACTTCCACCAGGCGATGATCTCCGCCCGGAAGTGGCACGAGAAAGGCGCCTTCGGCGAAATCTTCTACACTGAAGCCGAGTATCACCATCCGGGCCTCGAGGTCCTGTATGTGGAGGACGGCCAGCGCACGTGGCGCTATGGCCTGCCGCCGATGAACTACCCCACCCACTGCACCGCGTTCCTGGTCGGGCTCACGGGCGAGCGGCTGACCGAGGTCACCTGCATCGGATGGGGTGACGATTCGCAGTACGTGAAGGACAACGTCTATAAGAACCCCTTCTGGAACGAGACCGCGATGTTCAAGACGGACAAGGGGCACGCGATGCGCGTGGCCGTCTACTGGTATGGCTCGATGCGCGGAACCGAGCGCGCGCAGTGGTACGGCACGAAGATGAGCTTCTTCGAGCCCGACCCGAACGGGCTGGGGCCGATTATCGTGCGCAGGGGCGGACAGAAGGAGAAAGACACGGCGGGCTTCGAACGGGATCTCCCGGAGTTCGAGCAGTACGATCAGCCCGCATGGTGGGAGACCATGCTGCCCGAACCGATGCGCCATGGCGGCGGACACGACGGAGCCGAGCCGTTCCTGACCCACGAGTTCGTCGAGGCCATCGCGAAGGGCCGCAGGCCGGCGATTGATGTGTATGAGGCTCTTGCTTACACCGCGCCGGGCATCATCGCGCACAGGTCCGCGCTGAAGGGCGGCAAGCAGATGAAGGTGCCGCAGTTCGACCGGAAGGCGTAGCGGGCATCCTTTGACAGAGGCGCTCGGAGCCAGCGCGCGGCTGGCGCTCGATACGATCCGCCGGAAGCCCGTGAAGGGCATCCCCGGCTGGATGCTGCACGTCATGGAGCACGAGCACATCGAGCGCCTGGCCGGCGCGTCTCCGGGCGATTATGTTCGCAATCCCGAGCAGACCTATCTCGCCATGCAGCGGGCCATCGGCGCTTGCCTTCTCGATCAGTGCTTGTGGGACAACCCCCTCACGATGGGGCCGCGAGGCTTCGAGGGGCGCGATCGCGGCGCTACAACGGGCGCGCGCGAAGTCGTGTGCGACGGCATCGTCATTGATTCGCCCGAGTCTGTCGTTCAGCATCTCGAAGAGCGGGAGTTCCTGAAGCTCGAAGCCGC
>JAGVUD010000399.1 GCA_019136435.1 Armatimonadota bacterium
ATGGACTCGGTGTCGCGGTTCAGCAGGACAGCCATCTCGTTAGTGAGGCAGTCCACCGTCAGCGGGCGGCCCGCCCCCGGGAGGAACCCTTCCAGAAGCTGCTCGAAGGGTGTTTCGGCTATCTGCCATCGCGCCGCGATGTCCCACTTCCGCTGCGTCTGCGTGAACCGCTCCGACGTGCGAAGCGCATACTTGGCGAGATGGAGGTTTACCGCCGGGTGATCCACAGCCGCAACCAGCTCGCCCGTCTTTCTGGGGCCCGACTCGAGCAGGACGTTGAATATCCTGTCCTGCAATATTGTGAGGGCAAGCGTCTCGTTTACGGCACTTGCCGGCTCGGCAGTCTTCTTTGCCAAAGGTTGTATCCTCCAGTATCGGCTTGCAGTGTTGCAGCCAAAGCCCGATCACGCGGGCGCTCAGTCAGCAGAATTGTCCGCCGGCTCGTCATCAACGCGAGCCACCATATCGTGCGTGGAGGTCCCGGTGACGCGAGCCCTGACGATCTCGCCGGGCCGCGCGCGCCGCGCCATCAGCGTCACTGTTCCGTCCACGCCCGGAGCGTCTCTCTCAGAGCGCCCCAGCCAGACGCCCTTCCGGGACTTCTGTTCCACGAGCACGTCAATCTCCCTGCCCGCAAGGGAGGCCAGGCGCCTGGCCGATATCCCCGCCTGAATCTCCATCAGGCGCGCGGCGCGCTCCCGGGCCACATCCGCCGGCGGGCCGTCCCCCAGATCATACGCGGCCGTGCCGTCCTCTCGCGAGTACACGAACACGCCCGCATGATCGAGCTGCGCCTGCTCGAGGAAAGCGCAGGTTCTCTCGAACGCCGCGTCCGTCTCCCCCGGGAAGCCTACCAGAAACGTGCTGCGTACAGCCACGCCCGCATCGCGTTCGCGCAGCCTGCCGAGCAGATCCAGATAACGCCTTGCGCTTCCCGGGCGCAGCATTTTCTTCAGAACGGCATCGTCGCCATGCTGGAACGGCAGGTCAATGTACGCCGCCAGGTTCCCAACGTCGCCGAACAATTCTATGATCTCGGGCGTAATTCTGCCCGGATGGGCGTACATTATGCGCTGCCAGCGCAGCCCTTCGATGCGGCCGATCTCGCGGACGAGTTTCGCCAGCGTCCAGCCGCCGCCCTCACGTCCCCAATCCTTGCCGTACAGGGTCGTGTCCTGCGCAATCAGCACGGCCTCTTTCAGGCCGTTGTCCACCATCATCCGCACTTCGTCGAGCACAAGCTCGGGCGGGCGGCTTCGCCACGGCCCCCGGATACCCGGAATGGCGCAGAACGAACATCTGTGATCGCAGCCCTCGCCTATCCGGATGTAGGCCGTCCACGGCGGCGTCGTCAGCAGGCGCGCGCCGGAGCCGTCCCACCGCGCGCACGGTTTCGGTGCGACGACCGGCCGCTCGCCTTCGAGCGCGGCGCGGACGAAGCGCGGCAGGCTTGCATTGTGCCCCACGCCGATGACAGCATCAACGTCCGGATAGTCCCGCGCGATCTCCTGCGCGTAGCGCTGGGCGTAACACCCCGCCACGACTACGCCACGGCACCGGCCGTTGCGCTTCTGACGCAGGGCGCCCCTGATGGCTGCGATGGACTCCTGCTTCGCCGCCTCGATGAACCCGCACGTGTTGACGACCAGCACATCCGCGTCGCCAGGATCGCCCACGAGCACCCAGCCATCCTGCGCCAGGGCGGCAAGCATCTCCTCGGAGTCCACCTGGTTCTTGGGGCATCCGAGATGGATGAGGCCGACGGTCCCGGCCCCTGGCGGCCTAGAACGGGGCCTCCTCGTCTTCTTCTGCGTCGTCTTCTTCGTCGTCGTCATAGACCCCGTCCCGCTCGGCTGCGGTGGTTCCCGACGGCAGGCCGAGGATACTGTCAATCTGTTCCGGGCTGATGAGCACTTCGCGCGGGTTGGCGCCGTCGGCCGGCCCCACAATGCCCTGCTGCTCCATCGCGTCCACCAGCCGGGCGGCGCGCGTGTATCCGATCCGGTATCGGCGCTGAATCATGGAGGTGGAAGCGCGGCCCTGCAGGACGACCAGCCGAACAGCCGGCTCGTAGAACTCGTCAGAGAGCGCGGCATCGTCCGTTCCGCCCTCCGCGCCGTCCGTTGACCCGGCCTCGACGGGCGTGAGCGTGTATTCGGGCGGGTGCTGCTGGCGCAGGTGTTCGACGAGCCGCTTTACCTCGTGCTCGGACACATGCGCGCCCTGAATTCGCACGGGCTTGGGCGCGTCTATCGGGCGGAACAGCATGTCCCCCTTGCCCACCAGCCGCTCCGCGCCATTCTGATCCAAAACCGTCCTGCTGTCCACATGCGACGACACCGCGAACGCCACCCTGCTGGCGATGTTCGCCTTGATGGTTCCGGTCACGACATCAACGCTGGGGCGCTGGGTGGCGATCACGAGATGGATGCCCACGGCGCGCGCAAGCTGAGCGATGCGGCAGATGCTGCCCTCCACCTCGGGTGCGGCCTGCATCATGAGGTCCGCGAGCTCGTCCACGACGATGATAATGTAGGGCATGTGGTCGCGCGGCTCGACCATATCGTTATACCCCTGAATGTTGCGGGTACCCTTGTTCGAGAGCTTGTCGTAACGCCGCTCCATCTCCTGGACGGCGGCCCGCAGAATGCCGGCCGCGGCGCGGATATCGCGAATGACGGGGCAAATGAGATGCGGAATCCCGTCGAAGAGGCTCAACTCGACCCGCTTCGGGTCTATGAGGATCATCTTAAGCTCTCTGGGCGTGGTGCGGAACAGGAGCGAGCTGATGAGCGAGTTGAGCATGACGCTCTTGCCCATGTTCGTGGCGCCGGCGACGAGCAGGTGGGGCATCGCCGCAAGGTCGGCCACGATGGGGCGGCCGGAGACATCCAGCCCCAGCGGAAAAGCCAGGCGCGACGGGTGGTTCACGAGTTCCGGCGTGCCCAGCACATCCTTGAGTCCCACCAGGCCCCGATGGCGGTTCGGAACCTCGACGCCGATGGCGGCCTTGCCCGGGATTGGCGCCTCGACGCGCACGTTTATGGCGGCAAGGGACATGGCGATGTTGTCGGCGAGGCTGACGATCTTGTTGACCCTGATGCCCGGCGCCAGCTCGATCTCGTAGCGGGTGACCGTGGGCCCGTGGGCGATCTCGACGACGTTGGCGGCAATTTTGAACTCCTGCAGCGTGCGCTCGATGATCTCGACCTTCTCGTTCAGCTCGTCGGCGCTGCGCTCCGGAGTGGGAGGGGAGTCGTCGAGCAGGTCAACGGGCGGGATGGTGTAGTCGGTGTCGTCGGTCGTGATGTCGAGCCGGGGCTGCGGGGCGGCGGCAGGCTTTCGCACCGCGGGCGCGGCGGGCTGCGCCGCGGGCGCCAGTTGCTCGCCTTCGGCGGCCGCGTTCCGGCTCTCGATGGCGCGGGCTATGAGCGATGTGCGGTCGGGCTTGGCGATGGCCGGCTCGGGCTCGGGCGGCAGGGGCTTCTGCTTCTCCGCCTTCTCCGCCTTCCGGTCGCCGCGACGGGCGGGCTCTTCGTCATCCCCTGCTCCGGCGGAGCGAAGGAGCGCGCCGAGGTTAGAGAACAGCGGTGCGTCGAGGAACAGGATGAGTGCGGCAATGGCCGCCGCGCCGAGCAGCACGAGCCCCCCGGTCTTGCCGAGGGCGACCATCAGAAAATACGCAACGCCCGCGCCGATGTATCCGCCGCCCTGGCGCATGGCGGTCTCGGAGAAGAACAGCGACGGCTGCGCGCCCGGAGCCTTCAGGATGTGCAGCCAGCTTATGAAAATGACCCACAACGCCACGGCGGCGGCAAGGCGGCGGCTGAACTGCACCCGCAGTCTGCCGAACAGCAGAATGGCGCCCGCGAGCAACGCCAGAGCCGGCACGATATACGCACCCGTGCCCGCCATCAGGCGCAGCAGGCTTTCGATGTCGCGGCCAAGCTCGCCCGCCTCGCGCGGCGACGCAAGGCTGACGAGGCTGATGACACCGAAGGCCACGACGGCGATCCCGGCTATGTCATAGCTGATGGGAGAAGGCGCGGGCGGCGCCGATTTTCGTGTTCTGGAAGCCGTCTTTCGCATCAAACGTACTTCGGCAGTATATCACAGGAGCCTCACCCTCCGGCAGGCGCGGGAGCGGCTTCCCCGAGACGGTAAAGGTATTGACAATCGTACCTGAACGGTGTACCTTATGCCAGTTATCACTCGCGCGCCCTTTGGCTGCGGAAGGCAAGGGAACGGATTCCCGGGGGCGCCGAAGAGGACGGGCTAGCCTATGAAATGCCCCTACTGCGGCCATCAAGAGGATAAAGTTCTCGACTCCCGCTCCGCAAAGGACGGCGAGGCCATCAAAAGACGCCGCGAATGCACCTCCTGCGGCGGGCGCTTCAACACCTTTGAGGAGATCGAAGAACGGCAGCTCATCGTCATCAAGAAAGACGAGACCCGGGAGCCGTTCGAGCGCTCCAAGATCCTCCGGGGAATGGTGACCGCCTGCGAGAAGCGGCCGGTCAGCACCGAAGCGCTGGAGGAAGCCGTTGATTCCATCGAGATGCACTTCCGCGGCCTGCCGTCGCGTGAAGTGCGCTCCCGCGAGATCGGCGAGATGGTGATTGACAAACTGCGCGCCCTCGATCAGGTGGCTTTCGTGCGTTTCGCTTCTGTGTACCTCGAGTTCGAGGACATCCACCAGTTCAAGGAGATCGTGAACATGCTCGCTCGCCGCCGCACGATGCGCAAGACGGCCGAGGAGTAGGGCTTCAGAGGCTGTTCACCCGGCGGGACGGCCGGACCAGGGAGAGGACGACTATTGCAGGGATGCTCTGATCGGAAGTACAGAAGAAGCACGGGCGCGGATGCGGCCCATGCGTCTCAGCGCCGCCCGGACGGGCTCGCGACGCTCATCGAGACGCCCACCGGGCACACCGCCATGCTGATCAAGTGCAAGCTGGAAGTGGCGGGGATTCCGTGCGTCATCAGCGAGGCGATGGTGAGCGGCCCCAGGCTGAACCAGGATGAGTCCTTCTGGCAGGCCAACCGCGTTCTGGTGCCGGAGATGCTTCTTTCGCAGGCGCTGGTGGTCGTGAGAAGCGAGGTCATACAGGTCTAGACGGATACTGCGGGACGGGCCTCTCTCGTTGACACGGAAGGGGGGCTTGGCTATAGTGAAACGGCTCGGGAGCGGCTTCCCGAAGCGGGGGATACCAGCTTACCTTGAAAGACCTGCACGAGATTCTCACAATCCTGGAGAGCGACGGACGGCTGACAGCGGAGCAGATCGGCGACATGCTCGACAGACCGGCCGCCGACATCGAGAAGGTCATAGGCGAGGCTGAGGCCGACGGCATCATCCGGCGCTACAAAGCGGTCGTGGACTGGGACCGTGCCGGACAGGAGCGGGTGTTCGCGTTCATTGACGTGAAGGTCACCCCCACGCGAGGCGCCGGGTTCGACGATGTCGCCGAGCGCATCTACAAGTTCCCCGAGGTCGTGAGCCTGTATCTTATGAGCGGAGAATACGACCTGCGCGTCATCATCCAGGGATCCACGATGCAGGAGGTGGCGAGCTTCGTCTCGAACAAGCTGGCCACGATTGACCGGGTGCGGTCAACGGCGTCGCACTTCGTGCTGAAGCGCTACAAGGAAGACCGCGAGATATTCGCGGAGAAGGACGCCGACCACCGGCTGGCCGTCACCCCGTGACCGTTTCAGCGCGGCGCGCGGGCGCGCCGGAAAGCGAGCCCTGACCCCCCCATGCGCGGCATTGCATCCAACGTGGCATCGGTCTCGGCGTCGGGCATAAGGCGGTTCTTCGACATCGTCGCCGACATGAAGGACGTGATCTCGCTCGGCGTCTGCGAGCCGGACTTCGTGACCCCCTGGCGGCTGCGCGAGGCGTGCGTGTTCTCGCTGGAGCGCGGGCGCACGAACTACACCTCCAACTGGGGCCTTCTGTCGCTGCGGAAACTCATATCCGGACATCTCAAATCGCTCTATGGCGTTGACTATCAGCCCGAAGACCAGATTCTGGTGACCGTGGGCGTTTCCGAAGCGCTCGACCTGGCGTTGAGGGCCGTTGTTGACCCGGGCGACGAAGTGATTGTCTTCGAGCCCTGCTACGTCTCGTACGCGCCCTGCGTCACGTTCGCAGGCGGGACGCCCGTGCGGATTCCCACCTTTGCCGAAGACGGATTCCTGCCCCGGCTGGACGATGTCCGCGCCGCCCTGACGCCGCGAACGAAGGCGATTCTGCTTTCGTACCCGAACAACCCGACCGGAGCGACCGCAGGCCGCGAGTTCCTGAAGGAGCTGGTGGAGATAGCCCGCGATGCCGACTGCTATGTTATTTCCGACGAGATCTACGACCGGCTGACGTACGTGGGGACGCACACGTGCGTTTCGTCGTTGGAAGGGGCGGCGGAGCGCACGATCCTGCTGAACGGTTTTTCGAAGGCGTATGCGATGACGGGGTGGCGCATCGGCTACGCGGCGGCCCCGCCCGACGTCGCCGAAGCGATGATGAAGATTCATCAGTATGTCGCTCTGTGCGCGCCGATTACCGCGCAGGAAGCGGCGGTGGAGGCTCTCAACGCGGGCGAGCAGAGCGTGCGCGAAATGAAGACGGAGTACAATCGCCGGCGCAGGCTGATTGTGAAGAGATTCAACGAGGCCGGTCTCAAATGCGGGGACCCCGGGGGCGCCTTTTATGCGTTTCCATCGGTCAAAGAGACCGGGCTGACATCGGAGGAGTTCGCGGAGCGGCTGCTGTACGAAAAGAAGGTTGTCGTCGTTCCGGGCGGCGCGTTCGGGGAATGCGGAGAAGGCTATGTGCGCGCCGCCTATGCGACCTCGCTCGACAGGATCGAGGAGGCCATGGCCCGCGTCGCGGAGCTGGTGGCCTCTCTGCCCGGAACTGCTGGAGATACATGATAGTGACCGACCGACCCAAAGCAGGATCGCCGCGCCGGCGAGCGGCTGCTCTTCTGACTGCCGCGGTTCTGTTGTGCGCCGCGCCCGCGTTCGCGAAACCGCGCTCGAATGCCGTGCGCCTGTGGACGACCTGGGACCAGAACTACTTCTACGCAGCGTTCGACATCTCAGACCCGGACATTCAGGGCGAGTCGAAGGCCGCCAACGCACCGGTGGGCGACGATGACGCGGTTGCGCTCTACTTTCAGGCCGACAGGGCCACGGGCCAGACGCTGACTCCGGCATCCTATCGGATGATCGTCAGCGCCGCCGGAGGCGCGCAGTTCGCCGTGGGCTCGGACCAGGGCTGGCAGCAGAAGAACATCATCACGTTCAAGTACGCGGTACGGCTCGATGGCACGCTGAACGACGATCAGGACGACGACACCCGGTTTCAGGTGGAGGTGGCGGTGCCGTGGAAGGAGATGGGGATCACCCCGGACATCGGCGCTGCTGTCGGCTTCAACATAGCCGTCCAGATGAAGGGCGAAAACAGCGGGTCGGTGAGCCTTTCGCCTGATGTGAAAGACGAGGCGGACAGGGACAATCCCTCGAAATGGCAGGAACTGTGGCTGCGCGCCGCCGTTCAGCCGATCGCTATCAACAGCCCCGGCAGGGTGATGTGCAACCGGATTCTGGCGCACGCCCCGATTGTGGACGGGCGCATTCTCCCCAGCGAATACGCCGAAAAGAACGTGCTTCAGATCGCAAAGCCGCCCGTTGACGCGGCGCGGCATGTCATCCGCGACTTCCCCATCGAAGACCTGGTGTTCGGGGTGTACCATCTCGACTTCGCGTCCGGCCCGGAGGGCGCGGCTTCGCAGGCGGCGTACGTGCACAAGCCGCTCGGAGGATTCGGGCCCTGGTTCGACCCGTCCACAATCCGCTGGCACCACGCACAGCTTCTGGACGCCCAGCGCGCGGGCATAGACGTGGTGCTTCCGGTGTTCGACGGCGGCGGCGAGGAGCGCATCGCGGCGCTGGCGGCGGCTCTCGGCGACATGACGGCGCTCGGTCAGGGCGTGCCGCATGTGGGGCTTTTGCTGAAGGCGGAGAAGGGCGCGGACAGACAGCGCACCTGGAGCATAATCCGGCGGTTCTGCGAGCTGGTCAGTCCCCGGTACCTGGCGCAGGTGAGGCTCCCGCAGTCGCGCGGAGGACAGAGCGCGTTGCCGGTCTTCGTGCGAGGCGAGCTCGCGCTGACGCAGGAAGACCGCGACTGGTTCGACAGGCAGGCGGCGGAGGCTTTCGGGCTGCGGCTGCTCTGGGTGGCCGGCGGCGGCAGCCGGACGGCGGCCCCCGCCGCTGACGGTTTCGCGGCGAACAGCCGCGAGACCGGATGGTCGCTGGACGAAAGCGGCTGGATAAAGGTAGCCGCCGTGACTCCGGGATGCGCAGGCGGCGAGCGCCTGCTTGCCCGCGCCGCGGGCGAGACTTACCAGAGCGCCTGGGCGGCCGTCATCGAGAAGAAGCCGGACTGGGTGCTGATAGACTCGTTCAACGACTGGCGGGACGGCTCGGAGATCGCCGAGTCGTACGAGTACGGGCTGCTCTACATTGACGCGACCGCCATACAGTCTTCGCGCTTCAACGGGCAGAGAGAGTACGCCGCCAAGTATCTTTCATCGTTTGTTCCCCGCGAAATCGCGCCCGGCACTCTGTGCACCGCCCGCGCGAATGTCCGCAATGCAGGCACGAAGCCGTGGAAGGTGACCGACCGGGTGCGGTTCACCTACCGGTGGTATCAGGGCGGCAGGCTCTATTCGCAGGGCGTCGCCGCTGTCCCGCTGCAGAAGGATATCCCGGTCAACGGGTCGGGGCAGATATCCATCGGGGTGGCCCCGCTGGATACGGACAAAGATCCGCTGCCAGCCGGAGAGTGGCTGCTGGTGTTCGATCTGCTCACGCCGGACGGCAGGACGTTTTCGAGCCAGGGCGATCATCCTCTGGCGGTGGCGGTCACAATCGGCGACCCGCCCGCGCTCTCGGCGGAGTTGCTTTCGGCCGAGATTCCGCCGCTGATGATGCCCTCGGAGACCTACACGGCCCTGGTCACCCTGCGCAACGACGGCTCCACGGCGTGGTCAACGGGCGGAAGCGTGGGGGTCGTTCTCACGGCTTACGCGGACGCCGACGGCGGGCGCAAGGTACTGGAGACCTGGACGGCGCCGATCCCCGAAGAAACGCTTCCGGGCAGGATTGTGACGGCGCAGGTTCCCGTCAGCATCAAACCTTCCACGGCGCTGGCGAACAAGCGCATTATGATCGAGGCCCGGCTGACCGCGGACGGCAAGGCAGCCGGGGCCGAGACCTGCAGGCCGCTCGTGGCCTCGGCTCTCACAGCGCCGGCCCAGTGGGCGCCGTCTCTCACCCCGCCATCGCGGCCCCTCGCCGGTCTGGAGTATGGCAAGGCGGCGAAGTTCGCGATTGACGTGCTGAACAAGGGGCCGCAGACATGGAGCGGCGATGCGCGTCTCACGGCCGATCTGTATTCGATTGACGGCAGGCTGCTTCTGGCCAACGCCGGAACGGGCAAGCTGCGGCGCGGCATCAAGGCCGGCGAGAAGCTCACGGCGAACGTGGAGCTGAAAGCGCCGTTCTATCCCGGCCAGTACGTGGTGCTGTGGACTGTGAGGGCCGGAGACACCGACACCAGCCTTCAGCCGCTCGGAGGTTCGGGCGACGCGGTGTATATGCAGTATCTGACGGTCACGGCGCCCGGGCTGGAGGTCGTGGACCTTTCGGCCGCGCTGGACTCGGACGTGCTGGCGTCCGAGGCGAACCCGGCGGACGGGCAGTTCGGCGACGGCGGCGCGAGCTTTGCGGCGGATTTGCTTCCTCCGCTGGTTGTCCCCAGCCCCGCGCCGTCACGCCTGCACCCCGTGGGCATGTTCGAGAACCAGTCCGGAGACGCGGCCGCCGCGCGATGGATCAGCTTTGCCTGGCCCTCGCGCAAGGACGGCGAGAAGAACGCCGTGGCGGCGAAGGGGCAGACCATCGCCGTGATGCCCGGCTCGTACGCGCGGGCGCATATTCTGGCGGCGGCATCGGGAGGCGCGGAGGAGGCCGAGTTCGGGCTGATATACGGCGGCGCGGGGCAGAAGGCCAAGGCTCGCGTGGGCGGCTGGCCGGCCCCGGGCGAAGGGGACATCGTCGCCTACCGCACGGCGCTCAGGATGACGCCGGCGGGCCCGGAGGCGAAGCCGGCGTTTCTGTACGATGTGGTGATCCCCGTGGATCCGTCGCAGCAGCTTTCGGCTATTCGCCTTCCAGAGAACGCGGCAATCGTGGTGCTGGCGATGACGCTCGAGAAGCCTGCTCCTCAGAACTCGAAGAAGAAGTAAGCAGCCGGGCGGGTATTTCGCCAGACTCCGCGACGGCGAGCGTCTCGTCCAACGACAGCGCGCAGCCGCCTCCGCCCATGCCGAGCAGGTTGAGCGCGGCGGCGGCTGATGCGAACGCCATCGAGCGCGGCAGATCCCAACCCATCGCCACCCCGGCCGCGAGACCGGCTCTGTAGACGTCCCCGCACCCGGTTGCGTCCACGGGCTGTTCCACCCGAACGGCGCTCTGGCGATGGATGATGCGCCCGCCAGGCCCGGCGGCGAGCGATCCGCGCGCGCCCAGAGTGATCACCACATCCGCTTCGTGCTCTTGCGCGGCGGCGCAGGCCATGTCCGTCAGTTCATCGTCTGAGGCTTTCGGGTTGGCTTCCTGATAGCTGGTGACAATCAGATCGGCGCACGCGGCGATCTCCGGGCGTCTCAGCGCGTCCATGGCGACGATCGTGAAGCCCGCGTCCCGGGCGGCCACGGCGGCTTTGATGGCCATCTCGCGGCAGTACGGATCGAGCGTGAAGACACGGCATGCGGGCAGTTCTTCCACGGGCTGCCCCCGCATGATGTCGAAGTGCCGTCCGAACATCGTCCGCTCGCCGTCGGGCGTCGCGAAGATGTTGCAGTAGGGCGTCTGCGCCTGATGCGAGCAGATGAGCCTGCTGATGTCCACATGCTCAAGCTCCCCCAGCCGCTCCAGCAGCCACTCGGCGCGCTCATCGCGGCCCAGCACGGTTCCGAGCAGGAGGGTGCGCATCCCCCATGCGTTGAGCGCCATGCACGAGTTCGCCGCCTCCCCGCCCACCGTCAGCCGGTCGTCCTGAATCCAGGTTGACGACCCGAGCGCGGGGAAGTGCATGATGCGCATGATGCGGTCCTGGCAGATGGTGCCGTAGCAGATGATGTCGAACACAATGGGCCTCCGGGAAGGGATTATACCCGCCGGCCGCACGGTGCAGATACAACCGCACAGACTTCAGACACCCGGCTGTGTTCTAGTTCTCGGTTTCTCCCGTCTCTTCTCCGGGCGACTCGAGCGGGACCAGGTTTTCAAACTCGCCAAACCGCTGGGCAGCGAGCCGCTCGAGCCGGCTTACTGCCCATCAGGGCAGCCACCGCTCAACTCGGCGGCTATCTTGACCTTCATCTCCTGGTCTTGCACTAACTCGGACAGGCTTCCAGGGGCTAGAGTCCAGACGGAGTACTGCTCCCGGTCGTTCCACATATCCGAATCAACCACAACCACCTGGATGTCAGGAACGTCTGTGAAGATTTGTTGGGGCAACCCCTCCGCCATGTAAACAACCACCAGCCGTTTTCCCTTCTGGTGGGCCAATGCTTCCAATGATGTTGCCATAGAGCTACCCTATACTAACGTGCGCCTGCCAGTTGGCGGACACGGTGCGCTGGAACACGCAGGAGGCCTCCAACGTGGTTCTCGGGTCGCGGACCACCCTGGCCCGCGCCGTTCCATACACGTCCCCAACGACCACGAGCCAGTAGTCAAGTGCGCGCTCTTGCGCCACCTGCCACTCCCGATCCGTGAACAGGATTCCTCCACTCAGTGACCGCAAGCCCTTCACTTCAATGGCCATCTCTGGCTTGGGGATGACAGCGAAATCGTAGCCGAGTGCACTGTAACGGCAGTCCTCGATGTCGTGCCTGCTGACACCGACAATGTCCTGGCAGTTCTGGAGAAAAAAGCTCTCGGCCAGCCGCCCTGTTAGCAGGCGGTCTGCCACATTGCTCACTGACCGACGGGGCTGCACAAGCACGTCCAGCGCTTCGCCCGCCCCGATGTCATCTCTACGCAGGAGCCGGTCAACCAGCTCCAGGAGGGCTGCATCGCTGACCTCCGCCATCTCTTCAAGGACTCTCTTGCGTGTCGGCCTGATGTCCCGGTGGTGCCAGCCCCGGCGAGGGTTGTCGAAGAAGGGATCAAACTCGTCGCGCAGATTCTTGAGAGAAGCGGGTGCGACGTCGAGGGCTTCCGCCACTTCCTTGTATCCGGCTCTCCAACTCGCGAGCCTACGTTCGGCGAGATATGCCATATCCAGGCGGCTCATCGCGTACCCGATGATCAGCACCTTCATTTCGAGCCGTTGCTGTGGCTCGGCGGCAACGTCGCTTCGCCTGGCCCCTGTGCCCTCAGCCCCCCGTTCCGCTGTTTTGGCGATGTCATCCATCCGCATTCAGTCCAGCCTTCGGAGCCTCATCGAACGACCCCGTTCTCACCGGCGCTGTTCAGCAACGTCCCGCCAGCGCAGGTTGCGCGCACGCCCGCAACCAGTAGTCCCTGTTCGCCACGTTGGCGTACTGCTCCTCCAGCGAGCTGTACCCACGAAGCCTCCACTGGTTGCCATGCCAGACGTCGCCATCGACAAAGACGGCAATCCGCCGGCCTGGCATCACTATATCCGGGTTCCCTGTCAGATTCTGACAGTGCAAACGAAACCTGTACCCCGCCGCGTGCAAGGCGCGCCGCAACTTGAGTTCCGGCCCCGTGTCCCGGTCCTTTACCCGCCCCATTATTCTGGAGACCGTCTGTGTGTCGCGCCTTCGCATTTCACCCTCTATTGTGACCGGCTGCGCCGTCAGATGTCGTCATCTCCATTCGAACTTCATCCCCGGCCGCACGGTGCAGAGATAACCGAGGCAGGGAGAATGGCTTTGTTTCGCAAACATTCATCTGACGCCGCGAAGCAGCAGTCGCGGCAAGTGAGGTTGCCAATGCGTACACTATCGTTTGCAGTTACGGTTCTTGCGTGTCTGATGATCGCGGGTCCGGCCTCGTCCGAATACCGGGCGTTCTGGGCCGACGGCTTCACCGCCGGATTCTATACGCCCGAACAGGTGGACACGCTGATATCGCGCCTGAAGGAGTCGAACTGCAACTCCATCTGGCCGCAGATGCGCAAGAGCGGCGATGCGCACTACAGATCCACATACGAGCCGTGGGCGCGGCAGAACCCGCAGCATTTTGACGCCCTGGCCGACATCCTGGAGAAAGCCCACGCCGCCAGCCCGCCCATCGAGGTACACGCCTGGATCAACACCTGCGCAGTGGGCGGACACCTGAGCCCGGACCACATTCTGAACGCCCATCCGGATTACACGAGCATTTCGGATGCGGGCGTCGCCTACGACAACGAGGCGATGAAGATTGACCCGGGCAACCCCGGCGCGGCCGACTGGACGTTCCGGGTGTATCTGGACGTGGCCCGTCACTACAACGTGGACGGAATCCACTTCGACTTCGTGCGCTACGGAAACGCGCACTGGGGCTACAACCCGCAGAGCGTGGCGCTGTTCAACAAGACGCACAAGCGCAGCGGCAAGCCCGCGTTCGACGACCCGGAGTGGCAGCAGTGGCGGCGCGACCAGGTCACGAACCTGGTGCGCAAAGTGTACGCCCACTCGAAGGCGCTGAAGCCCGGTCTCAAGGTGTCGGCGGCCACCATCTGCTGGGGCGACGGCCCGCAGAGCATGGATGAGTGGAAGAAGAGCAGCTCGTACAAGAACATATACCAGGACTGGCGCTCGTGGATGGAAGAGGGAATCCTCGACATCAACTGCCCGATGACCTACTTCTCGAACCAGAGACACCGGGACTACTGGCTGCACTGGAACGCGTTCGCCAAGGACAACCGGTTCAACCGGCAGCTTGTCATCGGGTCGGGCATCTGGCTGAACTCGATTCCGGACACCTTCCAGCAGATACGCGACACGCGCGAGATTACCCCGGCGGGCGGACAGGCTGACGGTGTGCTGCTCTACTCGTACGCGGGAACCAACGCCGCTTCGGAGAGCCAGAAGCCCGACTACAACCCCGAGTTCTACTCTGCTCTTTCCAAAGCAAGCAAGCACGGCGACCCGCCCTTCTCCGAACCGTCGTCCATTCCGGCGCCGAGAGCCAAACGCAAGGCGATCGTGAAGGGTTTTGTCCTGACCGACCCGTGGCTGGCGCCGGTCGTGGGGGCGAAGGTGCGCCTCAGCGGCTCGGGCGGCACGCGGGAGATGACCACCGACGTGACCGGGTTCTATGCGTTTATAGACGCGCCCGCGGGCGAGCAGACGCTGGAGGTCTCGATGCCGGGCTTCAAGGCGCAGAAGGCGGCGCTGCGCATCGCCGACGGGCCGCAGATACTCACCGCGAACCGCTACCTGACCAGCGCCGCCCGCCCGAGCGGGCTCATCAGCGACAAGTGGATCGTGAGCGGCGGGGACAACGCCTTCCGCGACACGCTGTATCTCTGGAACCCATGGCAGCAGATGGGCCGGAAGGTGCCGATCGCAAAGCAGCCGCTGCCCTTCCAGCCGGGCGACCGGGTGGCGGTGGCCGACCTGCCGGGCGGGCTGGCCCCGGCCGTGCGGCTGATCGGGATAGACGAGGACCTCCGGAACCTGCTTCCGCCGGGTGAGACCATGCCGATTGCCGGCCTCTCCAAAGACGGCTGCAAGACGGGGCAGTGGGTGCGCCTGTCCGGGACCGCGAAATCGCTGGAGACCGACGGGTTCGTGCTGTCCGACGGCGCTTCGGACGTTCAGATATCGGCCCGGGACCTGCGCGACGGCCGGGGTTTCACGGTTGGGACCGGAGAGCAGCTCGAGGTTACCGGGATTGTGGATAAGGAGGGCGGCCTGCGTGTGTGCCCGACGGGCCCGGACGACATCGTCCGCAAGAACAAGGCCTAGGCCGCCTGCAAGAAAAACTATAGAAGTGTGACAGACGGAGGGAACTCAGCGGATGGGAATCTCGTCAGTATAAGTGATAGCTTCCCACCCTCCTTCTCTCTCTTCTCCCCGGCCGATGCAGATCGGCCGGGGAGTCGTTTTTTGGGGCACAATCGCGGCGCTTGCGCGTCAGAGGTCAACGAACGAGAAGCGGCTGTCAAACCACTCCGGGTTCTCCTCGCGCAGCCGCCGGTGGCGTCCTTCGTGACAGGTGACGATGATGATCTGGTTACCCGCCAGAAGCTCGTCGCCAAACAGCCGCATCCCGCGCTCGAAGCGCTCGTCGTCCCAGGTCAGAAACGGGTCGT
>JAGVUD010000199.1 GCA_019136435.1 Armatimonadota bacterium
GGTTGGTCAATAGCCGTCGCCGTAGCCGTCGCCGTAGCCGTAGCCGTAGCCGTCGCCGTCGCCGTAGCCGTAGCCGGAGCCGTAGCCGGAGCCGGAGCCGGAGCCGGAGCCGTCGCGCTCGTAGTCCTCGAACGGGCTCACGGCTGGGCGACCTCGGCGCCCTCGATGCTGGCGACCGCAGCATCGCTGCACGGGATGATCTCCAGCGCGTCGAGGATGGTGATGGACGGGACCGCCTGCGCGATCCGCGACTCCTTGGCGACGATGCCGTTCTGCGAGACCTCGGACAGGCTGATCCCGTCCTTCGCGTACCAGCGCCACAGGCGCCGGGCGTCGGTCAGCTCGACTTGGCGGCCATCCTGCGCCGCGAGCGTGCCAAAATGCACGCCGCTGGCGTAGGCCCGGATGATGCAGCGCTTGCCGATATGGGGTGTGGTCACTTCGTGTCTCTCCCTTGCCGCGGGGTGCGGCTGTTTACCCGGCGTCTTCGGCCTTGCGGCGATCAGCGGGTATGGGAGGGACTATGCGCTAAGCATACGACACTGTCAACGCGTTATGCATAGGAGAACGCAGATCGCGTGACCGCGCCGAATCGCCCGTGCTAGGGTGCGGGCATGCAGGAGGGCCTTGGGGTGCCGCTCACAGGAGGATGGCCTTGTCGAATCGCGAGACTGTTGCCTCTATGGCTCCGACCGCCGCGCCGGATGAGACCATGCCTGACTATCCCAAGCGCGAGTTCTCAAAGGGCGCCATCCGCCAAGCCGGCAGGCTGCTGCGGGAAGACCTGGCCTATACCGAGGAAGCGGTTCACGCCTTCCGCGTCGCCCATAACTGGCGCATGGCGCACGCCTATCCGCTCGTGCGGGAGCGCATTCGTCTGAGCCGGCTTTCCGAAGGTCTGACAGCCGGACGGATCAAGCGGATGGACTCCATTCGCAAGAAGCTCCGGCGATCGAGCATAGGCTTGGAAGAAATGCAGGACCTCGCCGGCATCCGGGCGATCATGCCGGATGTCGCCAGTGTGCGGCGGGTCGTATCGGCCTATCGGACTGGACGAGATGCTGGAGACGTGCGCCGCATCGACGACTACATATCCAGCCCGAAACGGGGCGGTTACCGAAGTGTCCACTTGATCAAGACCTTCGCTGAGGGTGGCCAAGGCGAAGGCTACCGCGGTCAGAGAGTGGAAATTCAGGTGCGCACCAGATTGCAGCATGTCTGGGCCACTGCCGTTGAGGCAGTTGGCGCCATGCGCGGGGAAGACCTGAAGGCTGGCTCAGGAGACCCCCGGTGGTTGCGGTTGCTGGAACTGATGTCCGGTCATTTCGCCATGGTCGAAGGGCAGCCCCTCGGGCCAGACATGCCGGAAGAACAGGATCGGAAAGAGGAGCTGCGCGTGCTCGACGGAGAGTTGAGCGCGGTGGCCGGACTTGCGCTCTACCGGACGGCCGTCCACGGCGTTCGCCCGGGCGGAGGCAAAAACTTCCTGATTCGTCTCGATGCTGCTCGTGGCGAGGTTACTGTCGTTCCTCAGCAGTGGCTGTTTGAGGGCAGTGAGGCGTATTTTCACGCACCGCCTTCTGGCGAGCGCAACCAGGTCGTGCTGGTGACAGTCGATGATGCAGAGGCCCTGAGGCGCGCTTACCCCAACTACTTTCTCGACGTGGGCGAGTTCCTGACCCATCTGAGGGACGCGATGGGCACCAGGTCATATATAGATCGCCTCCCGACGGACTTCCTGAGCCGCTTCCGGGGGAGGTGACCCGAAGAGGGCTATGTCCGCGCCAAGTTGCGGGAGATCACCGGGCTCGACCTGTAGCCCACGATAAAGCCCCGCCGGTGAGGGCGGGCTGAGGGCGCCGGGGCAGGCCGGGGACAGACGCGGTGGTGGGGGAGGGTTAGAGCAGAGCCCCTGCAATCGCGTGCCTCGCGGCGGGCGATGGCTAGGCGGTCGGCAGGCGTTTCCTTCATGTCGCCTACCTAGCGCATCGCTCTATGCGTTGGGTATTGACTGCACTGTATGCGTTTGGCATATTCCGGTGCATGGAGCATCTTGAACGCATCTGGCCATCCTCTGCCGCGCTGAAAGCTGACCTCGACGCAGTGAAGGGCGCGGACGTGCCTTATCAGACTGTGGCGGCGTGGAAGCGGCGCGGACGGGTCCCGGCCGAATACGACCTCGACCTGATCGAGGCGGCCAAGCGGCGCGGCGAGACGCTGACGCTCGAAGATTTGGCCCTCGCTCGGCGGTCCCAGACCTCCCGAGGCCGCGAATGACCTACCAGTCTCCGCGGCCCCGCTCCTTCGCTGCTGAAACCTCTGCACAGGTCAACAGCAGCATGGATTTCATGAAATGACTTTCACATTCGACACCACGCACATGACGAGCGAGCAAGCCGAACGGCAGTGGTTCGCATGCCTGCTCTGGCAAGCGCTCCCGATGTGCCGATCAGAAGCGGAGCTTTGCGAGCGGGCGGCGACGGTGCTGAGCCGTAAGGGTCGCCCGGTCACGCCGCGCGCGGTGCGGAACTGGTGCCGCTGCGAGAACACCCCGCACTTCCGTTACGTCCTGACGGTCTACGCGCTCGCGCAAGCCGAGAAGCTGGCGGGGGCAGTCTCGCCGTGAATGCCGCGCTCTACATCATCGCCCGCTTCTATCAGGTCCGCGCCGAAAGGGCGCGGGCCACCGCCGAACGTATGGAAGCGAGAGCCGCAAAGTTTTTCGAGAGGATCGGATTGTGACCACCCTCGACCGCCCCGCGCTGGCGCAGGAGGCCGCCGCCTGCCGGCGCCTCTGGGCCACCGTCGTCCTCGCCGCCCTGAATGACTACTGGGGCGCGACACGGCGCTCGCAGGGCGACGCCGCCACCATCGCGAAGATCCGCGCCTCGGCGCTGCGCTACTTCCGCAGCCGAGACGGCCGCGAGGTCTGCATGCTCGCCGGCATCACCACCGACCCGGAGCGGCTGGCAGACATCGCCATCGACCTCACCGCGCGGGAGCGCACGCTG
>JAGVUD010000105.1 GCA_019136435.1 Armatimonadota bacterium
TTCCTTCCTTCGCGGCACTGCTACGCCTGGCCATGCAGCGCGGCATGCTGCTCCATCTGGATATCAAGGAAGCCGGCCTTGAAGAGCGCGTTGCGCAGATGCTGGACGAGGCCGGAGCGTGGGATCTGGTCGTTTACATCAACGACTACAACTCCGCTCGCCTGCGGGCCAATCCCCGATACAGCCCATTGACCTACAAAGGGCCGGGACTGTATGACAGGCGGATGGACATGGACCCCGACGCCGTGCGCCGCCAGCTCGCCCTTCCGGGTCAACTCATAATGGTGGATGACCCCCGGGTGGCATCCTGCGTGCTCGGCCGGGAAGCATTTCGGCCCGTGCCACTACCCCGGAGGCAGCCCGAAGCGCTGACAACAGGTGAGCCCACACCGCCGGACGCTTTCAACATTGCCAGGTTCGTGCGGGATCTGGAAGCCGGCATGCGCGAGAGCGCTGACCGGATTCCCGCGATGCTTACCAGAAGCTTCTCGGACAGACGTCCGCGAGCAGGTTTGGAGGACTCCCGGCGATGGACGGCAGAGCGGATCGTCCGCCGCGCATGGGCGGCGGTCCGGTTGAGACGCAGTGGCGCAAAGACCACCGATCTGGTGGCGAGACTCGAGTTTCAGGTCACGCACCGCAGCGAGCATCCTGACTGGCGCTTTCACGGCCTGGATGGAGCGATGGCGGCGCGGGCGCTTGGCCGCCTGCGCTCGCAAGGGTCGGCCGAAGTCCTGATTGAGGCTGTTACCCGGCATGGTTCAGCGACAGGCGAGGGCGCCTTTGCGCCCTGGTTCGAGTCAGGGCTGCAGCGGGAAGCCCTGATTGCGCTGGGCCGGATCCGGTCGGCCCGTGCGGTGGAGTTCCTCCGATGGTATGTGCTTCTCAATGAGAACGAAGCGGCCAGTTTCGGCCACCCGCAGTTCGAAACCGCAACTCTTGCTCTCCTCGGAAGCAGCCCTGGAACGGAGGAGATCGGCGCGCTTCTGGCGAGCGGGAACAGCACGGTGCGGGGAACGGCACTCCAGTACTGCCTTGACCATCCAATGCAAATCACAAGAGATGCACTCCAGAACTCCGCGCCCTGGGCGATCGGGCTCCCGTCAGCGGCCGCGGCCAGAGACTGAGCCGCTTGGGCTACCAGCCGAGCGCTTCGGCGGGAACGTGAGCGAGGTCGGGGGCTGTCCAGTCGGCCTCTGAAAGCTCGCGCGCGCTGAAGCTCGTGGTCAAACCCAGGCACCGGAAGCCTCCCGCCTTAGCCGCGCTGACGCCGTTCACCGCGTCTTCCACCACAAGGCTCTCGTCCGGAGTCACGCCCAGACGGCTGGCGGCGAGCAGGAATATCTCGGGATCGGGCTTCTTGTGCTTCACGTCCTGCCCGCACACGACGGCGTCGAAGCTCTCCGCTCCGAGCCCGATCTCGCGCAGGTTCATCTCGACCTTCATGCGGTCGGCGCTGCTTGCGACCGCCAGCTTCGTGCCCCTCTCCCGCGCGACGCGGATGAACTCGATGGCGCCCGGAAGCGGCCCGAGACGTCCGGCGATGAGGCCGCCGTAGATCGTGTACGTCCGCACCTTCGCCTGCTCGATGTCGAGCACCAGGCTGTACTTCTCCGCGACACCCCCGATGTAGCGGTCCTCGCCCGCGCCCACGAACGGGACGAAGTCCTCCGGCCGCGCGCTCACGCCGCATTCGGACAGGAACTGAATGGCCGCCTGGCAGATGAACTCCTCGGAGTCAATCAGCACGCCGTCCATGTCGAAGATGATTGCTCGGGGCATACGGGCTGAGTCCTCTCTTACTGCTTGCCTTCCGTGCTGTGAGCGCGGACGTCGTCAATCGTGAACATCGCGCGGAGCTCGACGCCCGCTTCGGCCAGCGCCTCCCTCCCGCCGGCCAGGCGGTCCACGAGCGCCCACACGGCTTTGACGGGGTTTCCGGCCTCACGCACCGCCTCGATGGCCCGGATGACCGACCCGGCGGAGGTGATGGTGTCCTCCACAATCAGGACGGGCTTGCCCTCCGGCAGCAATCCCTCGATGAGCCTGCCCGTGCCGTGCTCCTTCGCCGACTTCCGCACGATGAACCCCTGCACCGGCCAGTCATAGAGCGGGCTGAGTGCAACCGTTGCCCCGACGATGGGGTCGGCGGCCAGCGTCGGGCCCCCGACAACCGAGACGCCGAGCTCCTTCATCAGGTCGAGCACGAACCCGCCGATGAGCAGGGCGCCGGCCGGGTACAGCGTCACCCGCCTGCAGTCGAGATAGAAGCTCGACTTCGCCCCGCTCGAAAGCGTGAAGTCGCCCTCCATGTAGGCGAGTTCCCGGACGAGGTCCAGAAGACGATTGCGTTTTTCGGACGCGGACAAGCCGCTCAAAGGATAGTCTGGCACTGGCGTCGCTCCCGCTCCTGAGCCGGTCAGGAGCCGGCGGGATTATAGCACGGGCCTCAGGGCTTCGGGCGCGTGATCTCGTCCAGCGGGATGCTGCGCAGGCGAAGCGCCAGTCCCTTGCTCCACTGTTCGGTGTCGTAATACGTGAGGATTGCGCTGTCTTTCACGTAGATGATGCTCGTGTAGGCGTAGGAGTTGGTGGGGCTGTCCTCGATGTTGCGGATGTTCTCCCACGTCATCCCGTTGTCGCGCGAAACGGCGATGGTCATCGGGTTTCTGCGCGCCCGGTAGTTCTTCACGGCTTCCGGGTTGTTGTTCCAGACGAGCAGCAGGTCGCGCCCGTTCGGCAGCACTTTCAGCGTGGCGGGAGATTCGGGCGACACGATGTCCGTCTGCTCGGCCTTGCTCCACGTCGCACCCTTGTCGTCGGACCAGCTCCTGTAGATGTATCCCGTGGATGTGCGGATGATCATCAGCAGCCGCCCGTTTGCAAGCTCCACGACGCCGGGCTCCATCGCCCCCCTCAGCGGCGCCTCCAGATCGGGCGACGACCGCACCCATGTGCGCCCCCCGTCGTCCGAGAAGACGACGAACACGATGAGGGGGGTGGGCTTGCCGATATCGGGCGTGTAGGAGACGGGCGCAATCAGGCGGCCGCTGGCAAGCTGCACGACGCGGTCGTTGTTCACGATGTTGTAGCCGTCGGTCATCGTGCACCTGTGCGGCGGCCCCCAACTCTTGCCGTCATCTTTCGAAATCCGCTGCCAGAGGTGCAAATCCGAGTTGGAGTTCTTGATGAGATAGTAGAGCGCTATGGCGCCCGATCTCAGCCGCAGCAGGCTGGCGGACATGACGTTCTGCCGGCCCGTGTTGGGCTGGATAACGAACGGCCGGCCCCAGGTTGTTCCGCCGTCCTTCGAGCGTACGCCCGCGATCTCGCCCGTCGAGTGGTCGCTGGTGCCCCCGGTGAATCGGCTCCAGGCAAGCAGCAGCATGCCGTCCTCCAGCTCGACGATGGACCCCTCGGTGTTGCGAGGGTAGCGCTGAGTCACCGGAGCGACGAGCGTTGTGAAGTGCTCGGCCGCGGCTTCGCAAGCGGCAAGGCCGAGCAGGCAGACTATCAGCAATGAAGTGTACGGCATTCTAGTGTTATCTCCTGCGCGTCCCGAATCGCGGAGGCGCGGAAAGGGATGGAATTACGGAATTCCGGATTCCGCGTTTCCCCGGCGCTTCCGCGCTTCCGCGATTCAACCCAGCGCTTCCGTCGCCCGCGCATCCAGCGACAGGTCATCCGCCAACCCTGCTTCGAGGCGCCACGAACCCGCCGCGGCGACCATGGCGGCGTTGTCGGTGCACAGGCGCGGCGGCGGGATGGAAAGCGTCAGACCCTCGCGCTCACATTCATGTCTCATGCGCGTCTGCAGCACGCTGTTGGCGGCAACTCCGCCGCCGACGGCAACCGATGAAACGCCTTTCATCCGCGCGGCACGAAGGGTGCGCCGCACCAGCACGTCAACGATAGCGTCCTGCAGCCCGGCGGCGACGTCCGCCAGCGGTACTTCGGGCGGGCGGTTTTCGATGTAGCGGGTTACCGCGGTCTTGAGGCCGCTGAAGCTGAAGTTCAGCGTCCTGCCAACGCGGGCGCGGGGGAAGCGCACCTTCGACGCATCACCAGCCCGCGCAAGACGGTCCACCGCCGGGCCCCCCGGCCAACCGAGCCCCAGAGCGCGGGCGGACTTGTCGAAGCACTCACCCGCCGCGTCGTCGGCCGTGCGCGCCACGATCTCGTACTCTCCCGGCGCCTTCACATAAAGCAGGTCGGTGTGTCCCCCGGAAACGATGAGGCACACAAAAGGGAACTCCGGCGCGGGCTCGGCGAGGAAGTTCGCCCAGATGTGGGATTCCAGATGATGCACCCCGACGAGCGGCTTGCCGAGGGCAAGCGCCATCGCCTTGGCGGCGGAAACACCCACAATCAGCGCGCCCACAAGCCCGGGCCGGTTCGTTACCGCGATGCCGTCCAGGTCGCGGCCCGCGACTCCGGCGCGCTCGAGCGCCTCGTGAATGGCGGGCTGAAGGGACTCGACATGCCTGCGGCAGGCAATCTCGGGAACGACGCCGCCGAACTTCTCGTGCAGATGGTCCTGCGACGCGATGACGCTGGAGAGAATCTGGCGGCCGTCGCGCACGACGGCGGCGCAGGTATCGTCGCAGCTCGTTTCGATTCCGAGGACTCTCACTCGGCGGGCCGAGGCTCTTCCAGCAGACGCAGAGCGGCCTCGCGGGCGCTGAGCAGTTCGGTATACGCCGGCGACCAGATGTCGTCCACCCACATCACCACTGCGTCCTCGTTGTTGTCCGAGTAGTAGGCCTTGCGGATGGCCGCGTCGCGGAAGCCGTACTTAGCGTACAGCGAGCGCGCCACGCGGTTCGACTTGCGCACCTCGAGTGTCATGCGCTGCGCCTCGTGCTCTTTCGCCGCATCGAGCAGCCTCATCAGCAACCGCTCGCCGATCTTCTGGCCGCGGCTGCGGGCCGCCACACCGAGCGTGGTGACGTGCACTTCATCGATAATGAACCAGATTCCGGCATAGCCCACGAGATCCCCGCCGCTCCAGGCGACATAGTACTCGGCGCACTGGTTCGAGAGCTCGGTCTGGTAGGCGTTCTCGCTCCAGGGAGTGGCGAAGCACTCGCGGTCGAGCGCCATCACCGCCGGAATGTCGTCGAAGCGCATCCGGGTGACGAAGATTTTCGGGATGGTCTGAACGCCGGTCGCCATTGGTGTATCTGGGTTCCCTGTACGGAGGATATCACAGCGTACGGCGATAATCAACGCGCCACATCAGCGCGGCTGGCGGTTCGCTGAGCGCACGAAGATTTCATACCCGTCGACCTTGCCGGACAGAGCATAGTGGGCGGCAATCTCGTCCTCGATCAGCCCCAGGCGCGGCGGAATCACCGGCCACAGGCCGTCCGTGCGCCCAGCTCCCTCGCCCGCGCGCCGCCTGCGCGCGAGGATCACCGCCGCCGGACGCTTCTCGAACCGCGAACGGAAGAACTTGTAGTCGTCGCTGACGGCAAAGGCGCTTGAGAAGTATCCCTGCGACACCACGCCCCCCGCCGCCGGGCGGCCGATGAGATAGTACAGGTGCGGAGCGCGGTCCCAGACCAGCACCGGAGCGCCCTCAGGCGTGATCGCCCGAACCCGTCCCGCCAGCGTGGTGAGAGCGCCAGCGACGGTGCGGTCGGCGGCCACCGGGCGCGCGGCGTTGCGGACGTGGCTGATGCTGAGGACCAGGCCGCAGACGATCAGCGTCCGCGCCGCAACACGCCAGAAGAACCAGGAACTCTGGCGCAGCATCAGGTGCAACCCGGCCGCCCCGGTGATGCTCCAGATCGCGAGCGTCGGCGCCCAGGCAGAATTCGGCAGTCCGGGACGCAGGGCGAGTTCGAGGAGGCTGAGCAGCAGCCAGAAAGCGAGAAACCCGCCCGGCTCGCCGTGCCGCCGCCTCGCGAAAGCCCACAGCCCCGCCAGAAACGGGATGACACCCGGAAGCGTGAACGCAAGCCGCTCCCACAGCCAGCGCAGAAACAGTGCATCCACCGTGGCGGCCCGGCTCTGGCCCACGGCCACATTGAACCGGTGCCGCCATGCCCTCAGGCCCCATACCAGAAGCTGCTCGCGCATGTCGCCGAACGCATGCGCCGCCGCCAGCCACACCGCAACAGGCAGCAGATACAGCGCCGCCCCAAGAACAAACCACGCCAGCGCCGCGCCGGCCATGCGGCGCGCAACGGCCAGCAGAAGCAGGCACGGGATGATGGCGGCCGGGCTGATGAGCACTGCGGCGGCGGCCAGGAACCCGCCCACAAGCGCCCGCGCCCAGTCGGCCACGAATCCATGGGCGGCCAGCAGATAGAGCGCCCACAGAAACAGGAGAGCAGCCCACCCGGCTGGCTGCGCCGGCACTCCCGTGGACGCCCCGTAGTAGAGCAGCGGATAGGCGATTCCGGCGAGCATTGCGGCGAGCGTGGACCGGCAGAAGCGCCGGGTGATGAGATACACGGCCAGCGAACTGAGCGTGACGGCCAGCGCGTCGGCGAACCAGAGGGCGGACCCCGACGCGCCGAAGGCGAGCACGATCATCCGATACAGAATATACAGCCCGGGCGCCTGGTCGCAGTAGAGATCGCGGTACAGCATCTGGCCACCCGCAAGCGCCGAAGCGGCCGAAAGATGCTCGGCCGCGGCCTGCCCGGGTGCTCGTCCCGGCAGGCACCAGGCGGCCGCGCCAATCGCCGCGAGCGCCACCAGCGGGGCCGCAACGGCGCGAATCGGGCGCGGGACATCGCGCTCGGGAGGCATCTGAGGTTTGAGTCCGCCGTTCTCCAACAATTCGGGCTGTCCTTCTCCCCTGTCTCAAAGCAGCCCGGAAATCCACGGGCCAATCTGACTATACTTCGGCTGCCAGCCGGAGTCAATCACCCGGCGGCAGGATGAAGCGCCCGACGCGGCGAAACAGCACATCGTGACCACCAACGCTCCGCACACCATCCTCGCGTTCGACCCTGGCACAGCGACCGTCGGCTGGGCGGTGCTGCTGCAGGAGGGCGACCGCGCGCGGCTGGGCGGTTGCGGCGCTCTGAGGACAAGCAAGACCGAGAAGCCGCAGGCGCGCCTGCTGAAGATCCACACGGATGTCCGCGCCCTCATCGCCGAGTGGCGCCCGGACGTGATGGTGCTCGAGCGCCAGTTCTTCGCGAAGAATCAGACGACGGCGACGACGGTGGGCCAGGCGGTGGGCGTGATTATGCTGGCGGCGGCGGAGGAAGGGCTGGACGTGTTCGAGTACACCCCCCCGCAGGTCAAGCTCGCGGTCGTGGGCGAAGGCAACGCGGACAAGAAGCAGGTCCAGTATATGGTGACGCGGATTCTGAACCTGAAGCAGACGCCGAAGCCCGACGACGCCGCCGACGCGGTGGCCATCGCCATCTGCCACGCGAACTCGCGAAAGCTGCAGCGGAGTATGGACGCCGCCTACCCCTCGGCCGGCAGCTCAAAGACGTAGTGCACCAGGCGGTCCACCTCTTCGAAGTCCAGCGCTTCGTGCACCGTCTGCGCGATCCCGTTTTCCACCACGCAGTTCGACGCAATCTCAGCGCAGCCCCGGTGGCGCGCCCAGTCGGCGGCTGCCGCCAGTAGTTGGGTCGCACAGCCCTGCCGCCTCAGGTCTTCGTCCACATACCAGTTTTCGACGCGGGCGACCGGGCTCGAGAGGCAGCCTTCGGCGTACGGGCGCAGCGAGAGTTCCATCAGGCCGCCCAGCATCCCGCCCGGCCTCTCAACAACAAGGGTGCAAAGGCGCCGGTCGCCGTCGGGGAGATGCGCGGCGATCTCCTCGCGCAGTTCATCTTCGTCCGCGTCCGGCCACAGCGCAAGCCGCAGCCGCACCCACTCCGCTTCGTCGTCAGCACGTAAGAATCGAATGGTCATGGCGCGGGATACTTACACGCCGCACTTGCGTTGTCCTGCCGCGACGCGCCGCAAGGGGGCTAATGATGGGGCGTGAAATGGTTCCTGCCCCCCTTCTTCTCCGGGAGACATACGTCCCGGCCGAGTCTCGCGTCCGTGTACCACCTCACCGACGATCGTTACCCGGCCAAGGGGGTCATATTGTCCGCGAAACCAGATACGGCAGGTCGAACTTGCCTCAACAGAGCCAGAGGCGGCGGGCAGGGGCGACCGTCCTGGCCGGTGAAACTGCCATGTGTGAATTTGCGGGTTCTGTTTCGCAGGCAAGGGCTACTCGCCTGCAGTCGGGGTCACGTTTCAGTCGGACCGGGGCTAACGGCACATGAGCTACACCATCGGAATGCAGGCGATCAATCTGGAAATGCCCTGGCGGGTGGGGCATACCGAGTACTGCTCGCACCCGCTGCTCGTAAAGGCGGTCACGGGCCGCGATCCGCGCGAGGACCCTTGCGCCTGGCAGCAGTTCTACGACACCGCCGGATACGACTTCCACTGGGTCACAAACGACGGACCCGGCTGGCAGGGACGCCAGACCAGCATGGGGCACGCCGAGTTTCAGCAGGACGGCGTGGACTTCAACCCGAACGTCTTCTGCCCGTTCGAGACCCCCGAGGACGTGCTCGGCTTCGACCCGATCGCGGAATACGGCCTGCCGGACATCAGCGAGCGCGCCGCGTTTTTCGAGGAGTTCCACCGGGCGGGACAGGCCGCCAACCCGGGCCAGGTGTTCACGGGCGGGTACTACAAGACCATCGTCTCTGCCTGCATTCAGGCGTTCGGCTGGGAGATGTTCCTGGCGGCGGCTGGCACCGACCACGAGCGCTTCGACCGGGTGCTCGAAGGGTTCTTCCAGATATCGCTCGCGAACATCCGCGCCTGGGCACGGACCTCGGCGCCCGTCTTTATTTCGCACGACGACATGGTCTGGACCGAGGGCGCCATCTTCCACCCGGACTGGTACCGGCGCTATGTGTTTCCCCGCTACAAGAAGCTGTGGCAGCCGCTGAGTGAAGCGGGCAAGAAGGTGCTGTTCTGCTCGGACGGCGACTTCACGGAATTCGTGGACGACATCGCGGCGGCGGGAGCGGACGGCTTCATCTTCGAGCCGCTGACGGACCTTCGGTACATCACGGAGCGCTACGGACAGACCCACGTTATCATCGGCAACGCCGACACGCGCGCGCTCACGTTCGGAGATCTCGACGACGTGCGGCGCGAGGTGGAGCGCTGCATGACGCTCGGCAAGCCCTGCCCCGGCTACTTCATCGCCGTCGGCAACCATATTCCCCCAAACGTGCCCGTGGATAATGCGCTTTACTATCTCGACCTCGTGGACCGCCTGGGACGCAGGTAGCGCGGGAAGGCATTTGGGCGCGCGACTGCGAACAATCAGCCAGAAAAGGAACCCGACCCATGCTAAGAGAGCCAGCCGTCAGCAGCAGAGAACTGAAGACCGTTCCCGTAGCCTGTGACCTTGCCGTGATCGGAGGCGGCATGGCGGGCGTCTGCTGCGCCATCACCGCCGCGCGCGCGGGGCTGAAAGTCGCGCTCGTTCAGGACAGGCCAGTGCTCGGAGGCAACGCGTCGAGCGAGATCCGCCTCTGGGTGCTCGGCGCGACGGCGCACATGACCAACAACAATCGCTGGTCGCGCGAGGGCGGCGTCCTGGACGAGCTTCTCATCGAGAACCTGGCGCGCAACCCGGAGGGCAACGCGATCATCTTCGATACGGTTCTGCTCGAAAAGGTGCTCGCGGAACCGGGCGTCACGCTTCTGCTGAACACGGCGGCATTCGAGGTGAAGAAAACGGGCGATGCGATTGCGTCTGTCCGGGCGTTCTGCAGCCAGAACTCGACCATCTACGACATCTCGGCGCCGCTCTTCTGCGACGCCTCGGGCGACGGAATCGTCGCGTTTCTGTCGGGCGCGGCGTTTCGCATGGGCGCGGAGCCCGAAGCGGAGTTCGGCGAGAAGTTCGCCCCGTCGCAGGATTACGGCGAGCTGCTCGGGCACTCGATCTACTTCTACTCGAAGGACGCCGGGCGGCCGGTGAGGTTCACGCCTCCGAGCTACGCCCTCGACGACGTCCCGGCGAACATCCCGCGCTACCAGAGGTTCAATACCTCCACCGAGGGCTGCAATCTCTGGTGGATCGAATGGGGCGGCCGGGGCGACACCGTGCACGACACCGAGGCGATCAAGTGGGAACTCTGGAAGGTCGTTTACGGGGTCTGGAACTACATCAAGAACTCGGGCAAGTTCCCCGATGCCGCGAACCTGACGCTGGAGTGGGTGGGGCTGATCCCGGGCAAGCGCGAGAGCAGGCGCTTCGAGGGGCCGTACATGCTGCGACAGCAGGATATCGTGGAGCAGAGGGTCTTCGACGACGCGGTCGCGCACGGCGGCTGGTCCATTGACCTTCATCCCGCGGACGGCATTTACAGCGAGCGGCCCGGCTGCAACCAGTGGCACTCGCGGGGGGTGTATCAGATTCCCTACCGCTGCCTGTTCAGCCGCAACGTGGGCAATCTGTTCCTGGCGGGGCGCATCATCAGCACGTCGCATGTGGCGTTCGGATCAACGCGCGTGATGGCGACATGCGCCTGCGCGGCGCAGGCGGCAGGCGCCGCGGCGGCCATCTGCTCGGGCCGCAACCTTCTGCCCGCCGATCTCGCGGAGGGGCCGCGGCTTAAGGAGCTTCAGCGGAGCCTCATCCGCGCGGGGCAGCATATCCCCGGGGTGCGTCTGGACGACCCGGACGACCTGGCGCGCAAAGCGAAGATCACCGCATCCAGTTCGCTGGCGCTGAAGGAGACGAAGCCGGACGGACCGCTCTTGCCGCTCGACCGGTCGCGCGCGCAGATGCTGCCCGTCCAGAAGGGGCGCGTGCCCGCCGCGACGTTCCTGGCATCCGTCAGCGAGGACACGTCGCTGCGCATCGAGCTGCGCTCGACTCTGAGAGCGGGCAACTTCAGCCCGGATGTGGTGCTGGCATCGAAGGTGGTGGAGCTGAAGGCGGGCGAAGACGTGCCGGTGCTGGCGGACTTCGGCGTCGAGGTGGACCGGGCGGGATATGTTTACTTCTGCCTGCTCAAGAACGAGCGGGTTCAGGTGCGCACAAGCGAGACGCGGGTGACCGGGCTGCTCTCGCTGACGCTTTCGAGAACGCAGACGCCGGACGGCGACATCGGGGTGGAGGCGTTCGAGTTCTGGTGCGCCACCCGCCGGCCGGCGGGTGAGAACCTGGCGTTCACGCTGTCGCGGCCGCTGGACGCCTTCCGGCCCGAGAACCTGGCCAACGGCTTTGCGCGGCCCACCACCGGGACGAACGCCTGGGCCGCGGACCCCGGCGACAGGGCGCCATCGGTGACGCTCTCGTGGGACAGGGCACAGACAATCGGACGCATCGAGATCGGCCTCGACACCGACTTCGACCACCCCCTGGAGTCCGTGCAGCACGGTCACCCCGAGTCGGTGATCCCGTTCTGCCTGAAGCGGCTGCGGGTGCGCGACGGCGCGGGAAAGACGCTTGCGGAGGTGACGGACAACCACCAGACCCGCATCAGCATCCGGCTCGAAGCCCCGGTCAGCACGAAAAGCCTGGTGTTCGACGCGCTCGAGCCCGCGGGCAGCGTCCCGCCGGCGCTGTTCGAGATCCGCTGCTACCCCGGGTAGTACCCTTCATCTCCTGCGCACACCTGTAGCACAGGGCCTCGTGCCCGTCCCTCCGGCGCCCACGGGTGGCGCGATTGCGCGGGGCCGGGCTCGTTGCCTCTGGCGCGCGCTTTGAGTATACATATAGTGTCAGTGCGAGGACAGCAGTATCTCTGGCCCCGCCATCCAGCGAAAGACAAGATTCACTATGCCGAAAACCATGTTCGAAAAAGTGTGGGAGGCGCACGTCGTGCACGAAGAGCCCGGACGCCCGACGCTCTTCTACATTGACCTGCACCTGGTCCACGAGGTCACCTCGCCGCAGGCCTTCGAAGGCCTGCGCATCGCCGGGCGCAAGGTGCGCCGCCCCGAGCTGACCGCCGCGACCATGGACCACAACGTCCCCACCACCGACCGCTCCCGGCCGATCGAGGACCCCATCTCGAAGCAGCAGATGGAGACGCTGGAGCGCAACTGCCGCGAGTTCGGCGTACCGCTGTACGATCTGTTCAACCCGAAACAGGGCATTGTTCACGTCATCGGGCCGGAACTGGGGCTGACGCGGCCGGGGATGACCATCGTCTGCGGCGACTCGCACACGAGCACGCACGGGGCGTTCGGCGCGCTGGCGTTCGGCATCGGCACGTCCGAGGTGGAGCATGTGCTGGCGACCCAGACCCTGAGGCAGGCGAAGCCGAAGACCATGGAGATTCGCGTCCAGGGCGCGCTGCCGCCGGGCGTGACGGCAAAAGACGTGATCCTGGCCATCATCGGCAAGATCGGCGCGGACGGCGCGACCGGCTACGTGATCGAATACACGGGCGAGGCGATCCGGTCTCTGGGCATGGAAGGCCGCATGACGGTCTGCAACATGTCCATCGAGGCGGGCGCGCGCGCCGGAATGATCGCGCCGGACGAAAAGACCTTCGAGTTTGTGAAGGGCCGCGAGTTCGCGCCGAAAGGCGCCGCCTGGGACGAGGCGGTCGCATACTGGAAGACGCTGCCGACAGATCCGGGCGCTCAGTTCGACAGGGTGGAGATACTGGACGCCGCGACTCTGGAGCCGCACGTGACCTGGGGCACCAGCCCCGAGCAGGTTGCGCCCATCAGCGGGCGGGTGCCGGACCCGGAGGATTTCGAGGACGAGACCGACCGCAGAGCCGCACGGCAGGCGCTGGAGTATATGGGCCTGACACCCGGCACGCCGCTTACGGCGGTCAAGCTGGACACGGTGTTCATCGGGTCGTGCACGAATGGCCGCATCGAAGACCTGCGGGCGGCGGCGAAGATCGTGAAGGGCAGGCGCGCGGCCGAAGGAATGCGCGCGCTTGTGGTGCCGGGATCGGCGCCTGTTAAGGCTCAGGCCGAAGCCGAGGGGCTGGACCGGGTCTTCACCGACGCCGGTTTCGAGTGGCGCGAGGCGGGCTGCTCGATGTGCCTGGGCATGAACCCCGACATTCTGCAGCCGGGCGAGCGCTGCGCCTCAACGAGCAACCGGAATTTCGAGGGGCGGCAGGGCAAGGGCGGCCGGACGCATCTTGTGAGCCCGGAAATGGCGGCCGCGGCGGCGATCGCCGGACATCTGGTGGACGTTCGCGACTGGAACGGCAAGGAGTAAGAGATGGAGCCTTTTGTTAAGCTGACCGGCGTCGTTGCGCCGCTGCCGCGCGTGAATGTGGACACCGACCAGATCATTCCGAAGCAGTTTCTGAAGCGCATCGAGCGCACGGGCTTCGGCGAGTTCCTGTTCTTCGACTGGCGCTATCTGGAGGATGGCAAAAGCCCGAATGCTCAGTTCGAACTGAACCGCCCGGGCTACGAGGGCGCGAGCATTCTGGTGGCGGAGCGCAACTTCGGCTGCGGGTCGTCGCGCGAGCATGCGCCGTGGGCCCTGCTCGACTACGGCTTCCGCGCGCTCATCGCGCCGTCGTTTGCCGACATTTTCTACAACAACTGCTTCAAGAACGGCGTCCTGCCCATCGTTCTGCCGGAAGAGATAGTCAATCAGCTTCTGGCGAAGGCGCTGGAGCAGCCGGGCTTCACGCTCACGGTTGATCTGGAGAGCCAGACGATCAGCGGCGATGCGGGGTTGTCCATCCCGTTCGAGGTGGACGCGTTCCGGCGGCACTGCCTGCTGAACGGTCTGGACGACATCGGGCTGACGCTTCAGAACGAGGCCGAGATCACCGCGTTCGAGTCGCGCCGCCCGGCGTGGCTGTCGCGCGCGTAAGCGTCCCCCAAAAACATCCCTGAACTCCAGAATAACCATTGCCCCCCGGCAAACCGCCGTGGTAGACTCGCCCGGGGTGGTGGCCCGGCCGGTTGTTTTTGTGTTGCCACCGGGCTTCATTGCATCAGACACACACCACAGAGATACTGGAGGAGCGGATGAAGGCGATTGTGCCATTTCTGGCAATAATCGTGTTGTGCGCCGCGCCGGGCGCCGCGGCGGTTGTCAGCACTTTCGACACCGGCCCGGACGGGTGGATGGTTGCGGATTTCGACCCGGGCTATCACCAGCCCAGCGTGCCGCTATTGTTTGGCTTCGAGTGGGGTCCATTCCAGGGGCTGAACGGCGGCGGCCTGCGCGTTGGTGAGCTTACCTACTGGACGCACATCGCAGCTCCGGCAGGCTATCTGGGTGACTGGCGGCATGGCATGGGCCAGACCCTCGAGTTCGACCTGCTTATCACATACACCGACGGTATGCCGTATTCGTCGGTCGCTGTACGAGGGCTCGGAAAGACACTTTTCTACGTTGTCTCCAGCCCGCCGCTTGGCGCCTGGACGCATATGTCGGCCCCGCTCGGGTCCGGCGACTGGCGCGTCAACTCCTACCACGGAGAGCCAGCCACGGCCCTCGACTTCTGGGAAGTCCTGCGATCGGTGGAGGGGCTGTACCTGATGACGGAGTGGTGCACAGGCCCAGACGATACGCTCGTTGACAACGTCGCGCTCAACCTGGACCCGGTGAGACCGGATGGAATCCACATATTAGCGCGGGACACCGTCAACCAGGCGGCCATAGACGGCAGCAAGCATTTCCGATTCACGCTGACCGGCGCGGTCAGCGCGCTTGACTCGACGGGCTTCGATCTGGACGACCGTTCGGGCCGCGTCATCCGGGTGGCGGCGGCTGAGCTTTCGGGGATATCGGCGGGAGACCTGGTGAGCGCGACCGGAGTGCTGGACGCCGAGGCCGATCCGCCCGTGCTCGCAAGCTCGGCGCTGGATATCGTGAAGCACTGACGCCAGCAGGCTATGGAGTGCGGCACGTAAGTGCCGCTTTTCCGCGCCGCTGCCCAGGACAAAGCGAAAGCTTTCGCTTTCGCAGTCCATGGTGGGGAATGCGGCCGTCAGACCTCGCCGGTGATGCCCTCGAAGAGAATGCTCGAGAGGTAGCGCTCTCCTGCGTCGGGCAGAATGGTAACGATCGTCTTGCCCTCGAACTCCGGCACCTTCGCAAGGCGGACGGCCGCGGCCGCCGCGGCGCCGCAGGAGATTCCGCAGAGGATGCCTTCTTCGCACGCAAGCCGCCGCGCCATCTCGATGGCCTCCTCGTTCGTGACCTGCTCCACCCGGTCCACGACCGACAGATCGAGCGTATCCGGGATGAACCCCGCGCCGATGCCCTGGATCTTGT
>JAGVUD010000348.1 GCA_019136435.1 Armatimonadota bacterium
ACCTGGCAGCGGTCTCGTGCATGGATTCCGGCAGCCACACCTACGGCGACCCGGAAGACCACGAAGCGATGGTCGCGATCTTCCGCACCGCGGACAACACGATCGTCAAGTTCCTGGCGAGCTTCGTCAACAGCCACCCGGCCCCGTATCACCGCTACTCTTACTTCGGGACAAAAGGCTTCTTCGAGCGCACTCAGCCGCTTGCGGGCGGTGAGCCGCAGATGCTGTTCTCAACGAAGGAGCTGTACGGGCTACACGCGCTTACGCCGATATCGGTGCGCGAAAGCAGACCCGAGCTTGCGGACGCCCCCGGCGTCGGCGAGCACGGAGGCGCGGATTACGTGATGCTCAGGAACTTCGCCGACTGCATTACGCAAGGCGCGAAGCCCGCCGCTGGCGTTCGCGAGGCGCTGGCGATGACGCTGCCTGGACTGTACGCCGCTGACTCGGCCCGGCAGGGCGGCGCGCTAGTCGAAATCCACTACCCCTGGGAGTAGTTCCCGGCCGCACACACCCTACGGCGCGCTGAGGAGCTTCCTCAGCGCGCCGTCTATCCATTCTTCCGAGTAAGGATAGCCGCAGTAACCGTCCAGCCCCTTGAATAGCGGATCATTCCGCCCGACTCCGAGCGTCTGAAGCAGCGCGTAGTCCTGCAGCGATTCGGCGAACACCTCCCAGCGGATCGAGTCCAGCGGCCCGTCCTTGCCCGGATACACGACGAAGGAATCTCCGTAAGGCTCCCCCTCGCCGCCCGCCGTTGTCCCCACGGCCCCGTCCGTGAACGGGTCAATGAGGTTCTGAGGCACGGCGTTGAAGCCGAGGTCCATCACGTACCAGTAGTTGTATCCCCAGTGCAGGAAGCCCAGCGCCTCCAGGTGATAGAACAGCATCCCGCCCATGCGCAGCTTCGCGAGCGGCGTATCGAAGAAGCGGTTGAGGCAGGTGCCCTTGGGGCCGCAGCAGTAATAGACCCAGTGCGGGATGCCCTCCGCCCGGTACGCCGCGGCGGCGGCCACGTTCGGGATCGGGTAGTCCACCAGGCGCTGGCGACCGTACTCGATGGGGCTGATCGCGTCCAGGACGCGCCCCTTCATCCAGGGCGCGAGCTTGAGGAGCAGCTCGTGCGCATCCTTGAAGTTCTTGATGTCCTCGGGCTTGCCTTCGGGCTCGTCTGAAACGTGGTACCAGGAGACCCTGTCCAGCTTCTCGCTCTCTAAGAAGCGACGGAACTCGGGCAGGAACTGCTTCAGAAACGATACGTACTCCTCGCCGGTAGGCTGAGCGTCCGCGGCGACGACCAATTCGGCCTTGCCATCGCGGAACGTGTAGACGCGCTGAGGCTCGGCGCAGGACAGGATTGCGCCGGTCGGCTGGATGTTCATGTGCCAGAAGTGCGGCCACTCGAACTCCTCGAACCCGCACTTTCGCGCGAGGTCAACGAACCGCTTCACACGCGACCAGTCAAACTTATACCGCCCATTCTTTAACTTAGTTACAATCAGAAGCTGCGCGGGGCGCTGCACGATCTCGCGGCGGTGATGGAACAGCGGCACGAAGATGACGTTGCTGCCGTGACTCACCATGTTCTTCAGGTACGGCTCGGTGATCCGGAACCAGTCGTCCCCGAACGCCTCGACCTTGTAGTAGTCGAAAATGCCGTCGGCGTTCCACCAGTGCGTGACGGGGAAGTCCTTGCGCGCCTTCAGAACCACCGGCCGCACGTCGAGGACGGCCTCCATCGCGGCACTGTTCTCGCCGAACGTCAGATGCACGGGCAGGGTGCTCTTGCCCACCGGAGCATCCGCCGCGACGCGAAGCGTGATCCAGAACGACTGCGTGCCCTGCGGGCCCGTGACAGCCTGCTGATCCGGGAAGAGCGGATCGGGCACGAGGCCCGGGATGTGCCCCACCCCGTCCTGATCTTCCATCGGAACGCCCGCGGTGAAGTTCCACTGCGGGACGTATCCGACCCGCCTCACCTGTACGGAAACGCCTTGGGGAGCTTCGACCGCGCACTTCACGGTGAGTCCGCTCGTGCTCTGGTTCTGATAGCAGACCTGAAACGACACCTGCGCGTTGCGCGGGCTAACAAGCGACAGGGCGATCTTCTTCCCTGGCTGTGAGCGCGGGAACACGCGGTTCAGCGATGATTCGAGCCAGCACGCCACCTTCGCGCCCGGAAGCCCCTTGCGCTCAACGACGAGCGGCCCGGCCACGCCCGGCTCGGCGGCCACGGCGCAGGCAGGGAGAACGACAAGAAGCGCGGTGCAGGCAACGGCAAATGCGGACATGTTCATGGGTCTCCTCACAGAAGCTTGAGCAGGACGCCTGCCCCGGGGGCAAGGCAATACCACGGGTCGGGAAACGGCAAGAGCTTGCCCGTGGCGGCTGCGACGTAACTGACCGACTTCACAGGAATCCGGAAGTCAGGGCGGACGAACTGAGAGTCGGTGAGGCTCTTGTTCACCACCATCACCCAGCGCGAGCCGTCTTCGTGCGTGAAATCGCCGATCACCAGGCCGTCACCGGCACGCAGGCTCTTCACGAGCGACTTATCGTTGATGCCCTGATTGCGCTCGGGCACCTCGCCGATGTGATACACGTTATCACTGCGCAACTTCAGAAGATACGGGCCGAGGTTCTTCACCTGCCGGTTGACGTTGCGCAGATGGTGCCACACCTGCGTCTTCTCGCCGAACTCGTCCAGAGGGCCGCGGAAGTTGCCGAGGTCGGGGGCGTCCAGAATCGCCAGCGGTCCGCTCATAAACTTGTAGAAGCAGACGCCCTTCGCGCCGTACACCAGCGACCCGTACACCTGCAGGCGCAGGTCGGCATCGTTCGGGACCCTGTACTGCCAGTGCCCGGACGTCAGGATGATGCTCCAGAACGGAAGGTTGTGCCGCAGCGCTCCCGACCGGATGTCGTGGATGTTCGCCCAGAACCCGTAAGAGAACGGCACACGCTCGCCGATGGCGTAGTTGTCGTAGCTGAGGATCGGAGGCT